>CAMZKZ010000001.1 GCA_947311645.1 uncultured Candidatus Altimarinota bacterium
GTTTTTCATTATGTAAGGGGTATGTATGTGGTGTAATAATTTCTGCTAGGTTTGTATTTTTTTCTTCTGGGGAAATTGGTTTTATATCGGTATGTGATGGAGTAAGACCAATATGTTTAGCAGTGTAAAATATATGAGAAAGTATTTCCATTATTTCTTGCTTTTGAGTGTTGTCATCTATTGTATTTTGTGCGAGTGCATACAGATGCATATATTTATCGGTGAGGGTGTGTCCTTTAATAGTATTGTGTTGTATATCGAGGTTATATTTTGCATTGATAAAAGGAAGTGCAATAGAAAATAATATATGGTTTCCGTGAATAAGGGCATTTGTCCATTGTGGAAGAATATTGCGTGTTTTTTGTTGTAGTATAGCAGATTGTGAGAGTTGCTGTTCGAGAGAAAGGTTTTGGATTTCTCTATAAAAACTTTCAAGGTGTGTGCTGATGGCGTCTATTGTAATGGAATCGATGAGTGTTTGTGTTGAGGGTTTTGTTTGAGGGGTAGAATGTTTAGAAAGAGTCTGAAGAGTAGAGATATTGAGAATCTTTTCATGGATATACTTTTGTATCTCGTCGAAAGACATGGTATCTATTTCTTCTTTTGTTTTTTGGTGTTCTTGTGGAGTGTTATAAAGAGAGTACAGAGCTGTAATATCTGAAAAAATATCTTTATTTTTTTTATTGATATGTTCTGTAATATGTTGAGTAAATTCATTGTGTGGAGCTGAAAGATTGTGCATCTCTTTAATTGTTTTTGGATCTGTAATTATTATAATCTGTTCTTCTGTTGTATTATTGTTGTAGGAGATTGTAATATGGTATTTGGCATCGTTAAGTGGACGGTTTGTTGAAATATCTTGAATCGTAGCGGTATGCACCGTATTTTCTGAATCAATATATTGTACTGTGTCACCTCTTTTTAATTCTGCTACGAGTATTTTTTGTAGAAGCGGAGCTATCTCTTTTTGAATAGTCTTTTCCCATGTTTCTGGATTGTGAAAACTTTCTGTTGGTACTGATTGAAGAGTTGTAAAGAATGTACGAACAGCTTGTATAGATTTTGTATTTGCAATATGTGGTCTCCCAAGCTCTTCTTTTTCTTTGTGATACATTGGTTCTGAAAGTTTTGTAAAATTTTTTATAAAAAGTTTACCTGCTGTATCTATTGCTTTTGAAATGGCATCTTCTATTGCAGAAGGGCTGGTGTTGTATTTCGTTTGAAAGTGTTTGGCAAGAAGTTTTGCTTCTTGAATTCGTGTGATACGAGAAAAGAGAAGAGATGAAAATCCTTCTTTTGAACCGTATTGAGCAGTAATTCCAAGGTCTGTTGAGATATCGCTTATTATCTCTGTCATTCGTTTTGTAAGCGTTTCTATTGTTGTGATTTCTGTATGCTCAAGCGACACTTGTGTGGGTATTTCACGAAGCATTTTGGCAATAGCTTTATCTGTTGTGTCGTGTTTTGTTTCTTCTGCAAGAGTAAAGATAGTATTCTCTAGTATTTCTGTTGCTTCGTTTGTAACAGTATCAGAAGAAGATGAAAGTAATGCAAGCAGGTTATTTCTTTTTTCTTCTAATTTTTGTATAAAGTCTTTGGTTTGTGTTTTTCGTTTTTGTGTTTCTTCCTGTAACAGTCTGTTAAATACTTCTTTTTTGTGGGGATTTATATTTTGTTCCTTTGCTTGCACATCTGAAATAGGATCTCTTCCCATCATTTTATCTGGATGTGGATATTTTTGTTCTTCTGGTGTTCTTTTCTGAAAAATATCATGATTTATTTTTTGAATTTTTTTCTGTAACAGTTTTTTTGCCTGCGAATTAAAATGTTTTATTCTGTTTTGAATTTCTTTTGATTGCAGATTTTTTGATGTGTTTTTAAGAAAAGAATGTTCGAGAAATGCAAGAAAAAGTGCATCGTTCATAAAATCTATATTTTCTGACAGTGTTTCTATTTGCTCTTCTGATAACTGTTCAATGCTTGTAAATTCTGTATTACATAATTTACCTATCTGTTCAATAAGTGATTTTTTGTAGTGTATAATTTCATTATATGTATGTGTGTGTGCGATTGCTGGTGAAAGTGTTGGAAGAAAAAGAGTGTGGAGGGTGTTTTTAAGACCTTGAATATGCTCTATTTTTGCTTCTATTTCTTCTGGGTTTTCTTCTTCTGTTTCCTGAAGAGGATGAATTTCATCTTTTAGTGATAGTTTTTCTGGTGGAAATTTATCAATAGAATATTCTCCATTTGGTGCAATGTATACCACAGAAATTAATTTTTCGCTCACTCCAATAACTTCTCCTTCTACAATTTGCCCCTCTTCTGTAAAAGTTATAGCATCTCCCGTGTTAAATTTTTGAAGTTGCTCGATGGTATGAAGAGCTTGAGTCATTTTTATATGTATTTATATATTTCGTATCATTTTATAATACATATCTTTTTTTTACAATAATAAAACTATTGTATTGGTAGTACATTTGTGGTAAAATGTTTTGAAATATTATTTTTATACTATGCACTCACTTGATTTAAAGGCGAAATTAGGATCAGAGATACAAGTAAACATGGAAGAGAAAGAGGAAAAGAAAAAAAGAGTTTATAAAGAAGTGTATGAACGGTGTACACAACTAAGTGTTTCTCTTGGTACATGTATTTCTAAAGGAAATAGAAATATTGTTGAAACAATTGATAACTCGGATTCAAATTCCACAGTAGCATTAGCAAATAATTTAAAAGATTTATATAAAAATAATCCATATATTACTGTAACGTATGGGGCATAATGTGTTAAAATTTTTTAAAAAATAATATTTGAAATAATCATAATGTTTAGTACTCTATATGTAATATAATATTATTTTATTTCTTATTTATTATGAATATAATGTCTCTTAAAAAAGTTGCAGCGATTGGTGCACTTTCTTCGACTGTCGTGTTATCTGGATGTTCAATTCCATTTATGGGAGAAGAACCAGCGGTATCAGAGAGTGCGGCAAAAACAGAAGTTACAACAAACCCAGAAAAACTATATTTTGATTTTGCAAAAGCAAGTGGAAAAGTTGGGTTAGAAACAATTGGTCTTGATGATCTCGATAAAGGATATTTAGTGAAATCAGCATCAACTGTTTCTATTGCAGGAGATTTTAATATGGAAGGAACTCCAATGGGTGGAGGAACTGGAACATTTGAAATGATAGGAAATGTAAAGGCTGATTATTCAGATGTACAAAATCCTTTGCTTTCAGATGATATTTCTGTGAAAGTAGATGCACTGGGTGGTTTATTTAAACTTGATACATCAGCAGAATTGCGAATAGTAGAAAAATCTTTTTTTACACAATTCTCAAAATTTGATGCAAGTTTCCCTGGATTGACTCCAGAAATTTCAGCAATAGTGCAAAAATTTGTAGGGCAATGGTATGGAAATTCATTTGAAGAAATAAATGCATATGTAGAAACAAACTTTGGAATTACAGGGTTTGATATTCAAAAAGTTTTAACGGGTTCTATTAATCCAATGTTGGATGCCGTTACTTTAATTCAAGATATTGGAAATAATCCACAAGACTATATAACATTTGGAAAATTTGTTGAAGAAAAAGATGAATATTACTTTTTTGAAGTAACTCCTAAAAAAGAAACATATGAAAAATTCGCAAATATTGCAATTGAATTGGTTGCAAATGCAGGAGTAGGAACAGAGGCAGATGAAGAGATTACAAATTTTATTAATTCTCTTGTTGAAGATTTATCTTTACAGTCTGTTGTAATTGGATACACTCCAGAACATCCAGAATATTTTAAAATTTCTAAAATTATAGATGAAGGTGGAACAATTGTATTTGCTGAAAATACAGAAAAAGGTCTTACTATTTCTATGAAAAAAATAGAAGGAGATGATGCTGGAGAAATTGTATTTACAAAAACTTCAGAAGGAAAAGTTTCATTCATTGTTGATATTTCAACTGCATACAACGGAGAAAGAACAGAATTGCTTTCAGGAACATGCACAGATACAAAACATGAATTTACAATTATTCTTCCGGTATATGATTACGAATTAGGAGAAGATGTATTGAAAGAAGTGTTAAAAGGAAGCTTTAATAAAAAAGGAGACACATGGGCAGGAGAGCTTACAAGTCCAGAATTTAAAGAAGGAAAACTTGTTATTTCTGATGCAAAAGGAGGTATGTATACTGCACATGCAAAAGTTTCTGCTCTTTATAACGAAAATACACTTGTAAATATTGTATTTGATGTGAAATCTGAAACACCAGAAACTATTACAGTTGAAAAGCCAGAAAATGCTAAATCTTTTGAAACAATTCAAACTGATGTAGAAAAAGAAATGAATGCATTATATGGAATTTCTGAAGACGATACAGCAGTGCAAATTGACGATGAAAATATTGAAGTAAATACAGAAGATGCAGAGGTTATGATTGATGCTGGATCGCTTGAAGTAAGTACAGAAGATGCAGAGGTTATGATTGATGCTGGATCACTTGAAGTAAATACAGAAGATGCAGAAGTTGTGATTGATGCTGATGCACAAGGAGGAGCTGATTATTCAACAATTATACCACAACTTGCACGAATGGCAGAATTGATGAATGAAAATCCAACAGATGAAGCACAAGCAGAATTTCTTGCATTGAAAGCAGAAGTTGATGCATATGCTGCAGAAAATGATGTTGCACCAGAAACATTAAAAGAATTACTCTTAAATGAAATAGTGAAACAAAAATAATTTCTATAAGCCGAAAAATAATAGAAATAGAAAAACAATAGAGTAAAAAAGAGCCAAGAAAATTATATTTTCTTGGCTCCTCTTTTTTTATTTCTCTCGGTGAGAATATATATTCTTTTCCCTTGTAATAAAACCTTTATTTCTTTATAGTTTACACACATTCCTTTTTGTTTTTGGGGTTCTGCATCAATATACGAACGATGAAAGACCTAACAGCACTCAGGAATCTACAGACTTTGCGGTTCTATTGCAGGAATCGAGAAGTCTATTTTTTTGTATATATTCATTTTTTATACCAAGCTATAATACTTAAGTTTTTGTGCTGTATTCATGTCTTCTATGCTTTCAAAAGTATAATTTTTAAGAAAATCAGGTTTTATATTGAGGTTTTTATCTAATTTTTTCCATGCAATTGTATGGAGTTCTTTTTCTGCATATTCTCCAGATAAGTGTATTTTTGAGATTGGAGTATTTTTTTCTGTATTTATAATATGAGCACAAAAGAAAAATTCTGTAGTTACATCATTTTCTTCTCTTTCTTGTGTTGTTTTTCCCCATTTAAATTCTTGTAAAAATAATAAATTGTGTACATGAATTTTTACTCCAAGTTCTTCAAAAATTTCTCGCTTAATACAAGAGTGTAAATCTTCTTTTCGTGTATCTTCGATTTTTCCACCAGGTAACGCCCAGAAACTACTGTTTCTATGTTGTACTACGAGTACTTCATTTTTCTCATTAAAAATAAGAGCTCTTACTGCAATTCTCATATATTATATTTGTAAGTATATAGTGTTATCCAATACTTCCTTCCATTTCTAGTTCAATTAAATGATTTAATTCAACAGAATATTCCATAGGAAGTGTTTTTACGACTTCATCTAAAAATCCATTTACAATCATTCCTTTCGCTTTTTCTTCTGATATCCCCCGTGTTTCCAGAAAAAATAATACCTCTTCTGATATTTTTCCAGCACTTGCTTCATGGGTAATATTTGCACTTTCGTTTCCTACGGATATTTCAGGAATGGTATCGCTGACTGCTTTTCCAAACAGTAATGCATCGCATTCAATATTTACAATTGCATTTTTTGCATTTGCTTTAATATCCACAATTCCACGATATGTAGAAATCCCAGAATCTTTAGAAATACTTTTTGCAACGATATTTGCTCGGCAATTGTCTGCTAAAATTGTAACCTTTGCACCAGTATCTTGGTTTTGATTTTTTGATGCTACGGCAATTCCTAAGTAGTCTGATTGTGCATTTTTTCCTACTAAAACAGATGCAGGGTATAGCATTGTAACAGCAGATCCTAAATTTCCTCCAACCCATTGCATTTTTGCATTTTCTCCTACAATTGCGCGTTTTGTATTCAGGTTATATGTATTGGTAGACCAGTTTTCGACTGATGAATATCGAAATGTAGAGTTTTTCCCTAAATACACTTCTACACATCCTGCATGTAAAGAATCTTCTCCATATTTTGGAGCACTGCACCCTTCAATATAATCAGCTTGAGAATCATCTTCTATAATAATTAATGTATGTTCAAATTGTCCCATACTTTCTGAATTCATTCGAAAATATGCTTGGAGTGGTTCATCGAGTATAACTCCTTTTGGTACATATAAAAAAGTTCCTCCAGAAAAGACAGCACCATGAAGAGCTGCATATTTATGATCTGTATTTGGTACACATTTCATGAAGTATTTTTTCACAATATCTTCATGTTCTTGAATAGCAACATCTAAATCTAAGAAAATAATTCCTTTTTTTAGCCATTTTTCTTTAAGCGAATGATACACTACTTCGCTTTCGTATTGTGTTCCCACCCCTGCAAGAAAGGCTCGTTCAGATTCTGGAATTTTTAATTTTTCAAAAGTCGATTTAATTTCTGGATCAACTTCATCCCATGTTTTTGCATTTTTTTTTGTATCTGCCGTAGCATAATATCGAATACCTTCGAGGTTAAGTTGTGAAATATCTGGTCCCCATTTTGGGTTTTGCATTGTTAGAAAAAGTTGTAACGATGCAAGTCTATGCTCCAGTAACCATTGTGGTTCTTTTTTATCAGCAGATATTTTCCTTATTAATTTTTCATTTAATCCTTTTGCAAAATTTTTAACATAATTCTGAGAGTTGTGTGATTCGAGGTCTTTATTGCTCAGTGATGAGAAATCGACAGTTGTCATTTGTGTATGTAAAAATCTTTATATTATTCTAATATAATTCTAACATTATTCTGTATTTTTTCCTAAAAGTTGTGTAATATTTTCATACAAAATAGCATATATATTTTTTTAGAAAAAACATGGCAAAACAAAAAACAGTAATAAGTTTCGATAAAGTAGATTTTGAATATAAAGAGAGTGAAAAAGTAATCTTAAATGAGGCATCTTTTTCTATTGCAGAAGGGCAAAAATTTACACTGATGGGGCAAAATGGTGCGGGGAAAAGTACTATTTTTAAACTCATTACAGGAGAATTAAAACGACAAGATGGAAAAATTAATATTGATCAAAATGCAAGTATTGCGGTGCAACGGCAAACTATGGATAAAAAATATAATGAAAAAACAGTACGAGAATTTTTTGAAGCACAGTTTTCTTCTGATGAACCTATTTATGATATTGATAGACGAATAGAAAAAGCATTGGAAGCGGTTAATTTTTCTACACCATATGATAAATTAATTAAAGATTTTTCTGGGGGGCAACAAGCTCGACTTCTTTTGGCATCAGCATTAATTCAAGATCCAGATATTTTATTGCTTGATGAGCCAACAAATAATTTAGATGCAGAAGGAATTGGGCATCTTATTGGATTTTTAATGATGTATGAAAAAACAGTACTTGTTATTTCTCATGATTCAGATTTTTTAAATTTATTTACCGATGGAGTTTTGTATTTAGATGTTCATTCGAAAACAGTACAAAAATATATGGGAGATTATCATTCTGTAGTAGATGAAATTGAAGCACAACGAAAACGAGAAGAAATGAAAAATGCACGATTGTTAAAAGAGATTCAGGCAAAAAAAGAAAAGGCAAATGTTTTTGCACATAAAGGAGGAAAATTGAGAGCTGTTGCAAAACGCATGCGAGAAGTAGCAAGTGATGCAGAAGATAATATGGTAGAAGTACGAAAAGAAGATAAAACAATAAAAGATTTTGAAATTCCGTTACAAGAAGGAACTTCTGGATTATTTATGGAAATTACAAAATTACAAATCATGAAAAATCATGAATTGTTTGATAAAGAAGTCTCTGTTGAAATTCGAAAAAATGATCATTTGTTACTTTCTGGTCCAAATGGAATTGGGAAAACAACATTATTGCGAACTCTTTCAAAAGGAACGCAAGATGGAATATTTTTAAATCCAGATGTAAAAATTGGGTATTATACACAAGATTTTTCAAATTTAGATTTTAATGCAACAGTAAGAGAAACGCTTATAGATGCTATTGATGAAGCAACATTTGAAGGAAAAAATATTGAAGAGTTTATGAGAAAAATAGCTTCTGGGTTTTTGATTAATGGAGAAATTATTAATTCGAAGGTTGGGTCGTTATCAGAAGGGCAAAAGGGGCTTGTTGCATTTTGCCGATTGGTACTGATGAAGCCAGGACTTTTAATTTTAGATGAGCCAACAAATCATATAAATTTTAGACATATTCCAGTTATTGCAAAAGCATTAGATGCATTTAAAGGGGGAATGATTTTGATTTCACATGTAGATGATTTTGTTGCACAAGTACGAATTGATAAATATTTAGATTTAGGGAAATAGATTTGTATTGTGGTAGGGTGCAAGGTCGCTATGTTTTGGTAAGGTACAACGATTGTTGTACACTGCAGAACAGGAACATGGAAAAAATACCAAAAATAATAAGCCAGTATAAATCGCCAATTACCAGAAACGGAAAACGCTTTTTCCAAAATTTGGAATTTGCATGGCAACGCTCATATCATAATAGAATTATTCGTGATGAAAAAGAACGAGAAAATATCAGAGAATATATTTTATATAATCCTTTAAATTGGGCTCTTGATGCAGAAAATAAAAAAAATTAAAGGTCTTGATATGTTTCGTGGAGTAGCAGCACTTATGGTGTTGTTATTTCATTTTTATACATTTTATTTTTCTGAATTACATGAAATTTCTTCTCTTTTTTCTGTATTGAATATTGGGCATATTGGGGTAGATTTATTTTTTGTGTTATCTGGATTTTTAATAACGCTTTCTTTGTGGAATTCAAAAAGTTTTTCTCATTTTTTTTTGAAACGAATAAAGAGAATTGCACCGCTCGCTATTGCTACAACTCTTATTTTTTGGGGAGTTCAAACAGATTTTTCAGGAATAACATTCTTTGCTCTTACTGATTTATTTTCTCATCTATTTTTTGTAAATGGGTTTTTCCCGCAGTTTTATTCAACTATAAATCCTGTAACATGGAGTATTTCTATAGAAATGGCATTTTATATTCTTTTGCCCGTGGTATGGCTAATAGTAGCAAAAAAAAATATGAAAAAGTTTTTTACCATTTTTTCTGTGTTAGTCTGTGCAAGTTTTTTGTATAGAACTTTTTTGTTTTATTATTTTCAAGAAAATCCAGAAATAGACTTTCATCTCAAAATAATATATTCAGAACAATTATGGGGGAGGATAGATCAATTTTTTATAGGAATAATATTGGCATATGTGTATACAAACAATAATATTCAAAATATTCAAATAACAAGAAATATTACAATGAGAGCAATTCTCTCTATTTCTAGTATTGTATTGTTTTTTTCGAGTTATTTATTTTTTATATATCAGTCAAATTTTAGAAATATTTTGGTATTGCAAGTGTTTTTGCATACGGCTACCGCACTTGGATTTTCAGGGGTATTATATGGTTTTCTTGAAGCAAGAAATGATGGATTTATAAAAAATAATTGTATTGCACGATTGTTATCGTGGTTTGGGACAATTTCATATGGAATATATATATTTCATTTTGCGGTTATTTCACTTGTATATAAAAAGTTTGAATTTTTTAAGAGTATTGGAATTTCAGTTGGATTACAGTTTTTATTAATAAGCGTGATTACGACTGTATTGTCGTATCTGTCGTATCATTATTTTGAGAAAAGATTTTTGTAATTCCTGCCCACTTGTGCAAACTTTCTTCATATTCATTTTCTGCATTTGCATCATAGACAATTCCACCACCAGCACGCCCATATAATTCATTGTCTGTTTGTTCAAGTGTTCGAATTAAAATATTAAAATCGGCTGTTCCGTGTAAAGAAAAATATCCTACAGAGCCACAATAATACCCACGATTTCGAATTTCTTCGCGTTCTAATATTTTTATAGTTTCTTGTTTTGGTGTTCCTGTGATAGTTCCTCCAGGAAACAAAGCAGAAAATACATCAAACGCAGACTTATTTTCGGGTAATTGTGCTTCTATATCTGTTACAAGATGCATGACCGTTTCGTATTTTTCAACTCGTGCAAATTCTGTAACTTCTACACTTCCAAATTCTGCAACTTTTCCAAAATCGTTTCGAAGAAGGTCTACAATCATAGAATGTTCGGCAATTTCTTTTTCAGAAGTTTTAAGTTCATTTTCCAATTGTTCGTCTTGTGTTCTATTTTTTGTTAATTTTCTGGTTCCTGCAATGGGTTGTGTGAAAATTTTTCTTTTTGTATCAAGTGAAAATAACCGTTCTGGACTGCATGAAATAATAGATTTTTTTATCTTTTTATTATTCTTATTCTGCTCCCATTCTAAGAAACACATCATTGGTGCAGGGTTTTTAATTGTTGCATGTTTAAAAATATCAAAGGCTGATACTTCGTTTGGTTTATTTGCAGTGAATCCTTGTGATAAATTTATTTGAAAACTCTTTCCCTGTATAATTTCTTTTTGAATAGTCTGAAACGATTTAAAATAGTGTTCTTTTGAAATAATATTTTTGAATGTTATATTTTCTAATAGATGATTATTTTGTTCTTTTTTCTCGAGTTCTGTTGCGAGTGTTTTTGTGCGTTTTCTTGAGAGTCGTTGTATTTGCAGGAGAATTCTTTGAGAATATTGTTCCCAAAAACTTTTCGTATTGAACCACCCACAAATTAATATTTCTTTTTTTTTATGATCAAAAACAAGAAATACATCGGAAAAAGCAAAATATGCAGTGTTTTGTTGCGTATTATTTTGTAATGCGTAATCATAGCTAAATGCAGCAATTAATCCTCCACAATATGGAATATTAAGTGTAAACGATTCTAAATTATAGTGTTTTTGTTTTGTTTTAAAGTATTTTTCTACATTTTTTAGAGTAGAAAAGGTATTGTGAATATTGTTTTCTTCTCGTAATTCTGTATGGGTATCAAGCGGTAAAAATGAATATTGTCCTGTTTGTGTTCCTGAGTATAATAATTCTTTGCAGAGAGTTTGTGCATGGAAAAATTCATATACATGCAGTGGAGAAATATAGAGATTTGTAGAATCTTTCGTTGTTGCTGGTATGAAATAAAATTGTTTTTGCATAGTAATTCTATGAGTAAAATATTTTAAAAAAATTAAAAAGTAACAGTGTAGGCTGTTTTATCTTTTAAAAAAATTGTTATGGTGTTGGTATTTATACATTCGATATGAGAAATATCATATATATGCAGGTTTGCTAATACTGTTTTTTCGATTGCGGTATTGAGTGATAAATTTTCTGCGGTGTATACAGAAATATCGTTATTTGTTTTAGAAAGTGGAGGGTGTGCAATGAATATAATTTTTTGTGAAGAATTCACACAAGAAAGATGTATTTTTGGTGCCAAAGAAGTATTGTTTTCAAGTATGTATTCAGAAGGTTCGTTTATTTTTTTGAGGTATAGATTGGTATCGTTTCTATATGTAAAGAGATAGTCTCCGGTATTTTGAGGAAAAAATGCAGAAATTTTTTTATTCTCTTTTGGAAGAAGACTTGGTTCTGTTGTTTTATTTTGTGTATTAAATTGAATAATTTTTTCTGGAGAAGCAATAAATATATTTCGTCCTATTTCATCGCTTGAAACATATATTTTGCTTTCTTGTGGAGCAGAAAATAGTGGTGTGTTTTTGTATACGACGCTCTCTGTATTTTTTTGTGTTTTTTGTATAGAAAAATTTTGAATATTTGCTGAAAGTATTGAGTTTTGTAGTGGGAAAAATACTCCTTTTGAAGGAGTATATGCGGTTGGGGTTATTGTTATGCGGTTTGGAGTGAGTTTAAAAAATATTTCATGATGAGATTGCAGTTTAATATCAACAGATTGAACCTCTGTAAAAAAACCATTTTTTTGAATAAAAATTTGGTGTTGAAAAGGAGAGAGCGTTATAACGCATTTTGTTGTTTTGCATTCAATAAAATTTTCCTCAGGAAGATTTGTAGGGTCTCCATCAATAATAATTTTTGTATCTGGTTCATTTATATAAAGAGTGAGTGTTCCAAAATAAAAAAATTCTCGAAAAATAATATAACTTCCAGAAAGGAGAATAAATCCAATTATAAAGTGAAGAGCGTATCTCTTTATAAAATCTATAGAATCGAGAATGAAGTAATACATATTTCCTATTAGATTTGTAAAAAAATTCATGAAATAAATATAGGGAGAAGGTAAGATAAATATGTTTATATTATCATATCAGTTTTTGTTTTAATATATATTTTGTTACAGTATGTGTAATTCATTTTTATAACGCTATAATTTATGACAAAAAAAGAGGTAAGTATTCGGTGGCATTCACGAGCTGGTCTTGGAGCAATAACAGCAGCAAATGCATTATGTGAGGTAATTGGGAAATATACAGAGTATCATGCTCAGTCGTTTCCAGATTTTGGATCGGAAAAACGAGGAGCTCCTGTTTCTGCTTATAATCGATTTTCTATAGAAAAAATTGTTGAAACGCATCATGTAGAAAATCCCAATATTGCATTATTGCTCGATACTACATTGATAAATCCAACAGAGCTTGACTATTCAGATATTATTGAAGGAATTTCTGATGATTTATTAATTAATACGGCACAAAAACGAACACAATTTTCTGATATATTTTCTGGAAATGTATGGCATCTTGATGCAACGGCTATTTCAAAAGAAACAATTGGTCGAAATATTCCAAATGTTCCAATGCTTGGAGCGTTAATTAAAGTATCTGGGCTCACGGATATTGAAACATTTGCTCAGCATTTGGCAACTTTTTTAGGAAAAGTATTTCCACAAAATATTGTAGATGGAAATATTTCTGCTCTTCGACAAGGGTATGAAAGTGTAGTACTGGTACGATAGGTATACTTTTTTAGAAAAATACATATAAAAAATATATATTATGAATGCAACAGAAAATAATAATCAGAATAATCCGCTTCAAAACATTACACTTAAAATGATTTTAGAGGATTTTGAAGACACTCTTGGATTTGAGTATTTAGCAAAGCATGTAAAGGTTCGATGTTTTATGTTTGACCCCACAATTTCATCTGCTCTTAAGTTTTTGCGAAAAACTCCATGGGCAAGAGAAAAAGTTGAAAAGCTATGGGTGCAAAATTTTGCACAGTAGCAGTGTTGTTATTACTAATGTAAATATTTATGAAAAAAGAGATTATTTCAGAAGGTTTTATTTCTGGGAATATTAGCACTATTCTTGTATTGGGTGGGTTGTTGTTATTGCTTGTGGTGCTTATTTTTTGGCTCAAGAAAAAACGAGAACAAAATGAAAAACGAACAATTTTGCAAAAAGTTGTTGATGCAGTATTGCTTCCAGTAAATTTTGGAGCATTGTTTTTAGAAAATCGTAAAATTTCACAGTTGCCATTTTATTACCGATGGTTTTTAAAATTTGTACAATTTACAGCACAAATTCATTATTTTCATTTTTTGCCAAAGGCAATTATTGCACTTATTGCAGAATGGGTTATTTTTTATTTTACAGGGCAAGATGTGTTAACCGCTATTGTATTTTCATGGAGTATTTTATTCCTGATTATTATGTCTCTTGTTGAAGGAAAAAATGGGGAAATGAATGAGGATACTATTATTTTTGCAAATAAGTTATTTTTGTATACGGTATCTATGTTGACCATTTTCACACTTATTTCATATTTTTTCTTATGGGAAAAGGGAATGAGTAATTATTTTGTTTCTCCATTTTTTATGTTTATGGGAGAAATGGCACATAAATTTAATGAATTATTATTGTTGTTGTTTCAATTATTTATGGATTCGTCTGTAATGGTAAAATCTGGAATTTTATTTATTCTTATATTTTATATTGGAGCATCTCTTTATTCGAGTAAAAAAACTCGGTAACAACATGTATTGTATAAAATAATAGTTATATCATAGTTACTCGCACTGGAAAATCTAATACTTCTATTTCCCATAATGCTTCTGGCATTCCAAATTCTTCTAAAAAATGAACAGTATGCACTTTTGTAATGCTTTTTGCATAAATTGTTGCAGCACCACCAATGGCATGAAGATACACCGCATTATTTTTTCGTAATCCTGCAAGCGTTTTTTCTCCCATATTTCCTTTTCCAATCACAGCTTTTATTCCAGTTTTTTCAATGAATGCAGTTTGATATGGTTCTTCTCGAATAGAAGTAGTTGGTCCTGCTGAATACGCATACCATTCACCATTTTCATTTTGTTTCATTATTGGTCCACAATGATAAATTGCCGAACCTGCAATATCTATTGGGAGTTCTAAGTGTTCTTCTACAACTGCATGATGAAGAGTATCTCGTCCGGTATACATTTTTCCAGAAAGTAAAACAATATCTCCAAAGTGTAATTTTTTTATATCTTCATTTGTAAGTGGAAAATGCAGTTTTTTTGCATTTGAAAAATCTATATTTTGTGTTGTGATCTCTTTTTGTTTCTTCTTTTCTGGATTCTTATATTTTTCTGAGTTTTGTACTGTTCCCGATTCGAGATTGAGAATAATTTCTGCGCGTCGTAATGCCCAGCAATTATATACAACTGTTACAAAAAAACTTGCAGGGAGTCTATGTGAAGCAGAAATACTGCATGATAAAATAGTAGATTTTCCGCCAAATCCCATTGGTCCAATAGTAAGTTGGTTGGCTTCTGTTACAATTTCGGTTTCGAGTGTTTCTAACATTTCATTTTTATTTTTTTCAAAGAGAGGGGTAAATAAGTTTTTTTTTGCTTTGTCATATCCTGTTCCTCTGTCTCCTCCAATATGAATTCCTAAAATTCCGGGGGCACACCCTTTTCCTTCTGCATTTTTCACAATTTGCAATATTGCTTTTTTTACTCCATCAATATCTCGTCCTGCTCGTCCAAAGTCTGTTTGTGTTGGCAGAGAAAATTGGTCAGAAACATTTTCGCTTCCTCCTCCTTTTAAAATGAGTTGTACTTGTATTTCATTTGCGTGTAAATCAAAATTTTTCTCAAATATTATTTTTGGATACTCATCTCCTATATTTGTTCCAGAATTTTTTCCGGTTAAAGAATCAACAGCATTTGGTCGTAAAATTCCATTTTTTGTTGCTATTGTTACTGCTTTTTGAATCTGTTCAATAATATATTCTTCATGAATTCTATTTGCATGAAGTTTTGGGTTATATGCAATGAAAAATGTAGGGAACCCTGTGTCTTGGCACATTGGGACTTTTTCTAATGCAGAAATATCAATATTTTTTTTGATAATATCAAGTGATATATGTGCAGCACTATTCTCTTTTTCTTCATTTTGTTTTGCATTGAGGAGTGCATCTTGTATGTCTTGTGGAAGAGTTGTAGAAACATTTTTTATAAGATCTAATATTTGTGGAAAAATAAACATATTGTGAAAAAAAGAGAGGATAGAGAAGTAGAGAATAGTAGTGTAGATATCTATATCTCTATAGTATCATGGATTTTTATGAAAATGCAGGAGCGATATAGTGTAAAAAAAACAAAGAAAATATTTATTTTTTATAGATATCATGTAATACTATTGTAAATACTTACTTTTATTTTTTTTGTATGTCATCGCTAAATATTGGGTTATCGGCACAAGAACAGGAAGAAAAACTTGTACGAATTCGTAATAATAGAGATTTATCAACATTCGATGTGGTATCTATTGACGATTTAACAGTTGAAGATATTCATCTCATTCTTGAAATTGCAGACGAAATGAAAAAATCGGGAACACGCAAACTTGGATTATTGAAAGGAGCAACAATAGTAAATGCATTTTATGAAAATTCAACGCGAACAAAAACAAGTTTTGAAATGGCAGGAAAACATTTAGGTGCAGATACAATTAATATGTCGGGAAGTTCATCAAGTGCAAAAAAAGGAGAAAGTTATCAAGATACAACCATGACTCTTGCAGCATATGGTGCACAAGTAATTATTATGAGAAGTGAGTATTCTGGACTCCCAGAGCAATTAAAAAAACATGTTCCTGCAGCAATTATAAATGCAGGAGATGGGTGGCATGAACATCCTTCGCAAGCATTGTTAGATCTTAAAACAATGATAGATCATCATGGAACAATAGAAGGAAAAGTTATTACAATGGTTGGAGATATTATGCATTCTCGTGTATTTGGGTCGGTTGCACGAATTATTAAAAAAATGGGGGGAACATTAAGAGTCGCATGTCCTCTTACATTTGTTCCAGAAAATGTAGAAAATATTTTTGATATAGAAATTTTTACAGATATAGAAAAAGCATTAATTGGTGCAGATGTTGTATATTCTTTACGAGTACAAGAAGAGCGAGGAAGTGGAGGATTTATTCCATCGTTACGAGAATATTCAAAAACATTTGGAATTACAAAAGATCGACTTGAGCTTGCGAATGAAAATGCAATTTTAATGCATCCAGGTCCAGTTATTCGAGATATTGATATGCATTCTGCATTGGTTACTATAGACAGTAAATCGCGTGTATTGGATCAAGTAGAAAATGGAATGGCGATTCGTGGAACATTGCAATGGTTATTGGCAGATAGATGTGATGGAAAAATAAAACAATGTGTGAGAGTGTAATATTATAATCTGTTTATGAGTGATAAAAATTTTGAATTGTGGCCAGCAATAGATATTATAGATGGAAAACCTGTTCGTTTATTAAAAGGAGATTATTCTCAAAAAACAGAATATAATCATACATTTGAAAGTTTGGCAGAAACATTTTCTCAATTTGCATACGGAATTCATGTTATTGATTTAGATGGAGCAAAAAAAGGAAGCCCAGTAAATATTCAAGCAATTAGAAAAATTATCCAGCATTCTGGTGATGCTATTGTTGAAGTAGGAGGAGGAATCCGTAGCATGAAAGATATAGAACAATTATTTACTCTTGGGGTGTCGCGTTGTATTTTAGGAACATCAGCATTAAAAGATCCACAATTTTTAGCAGAAGCATTGCAACAATATGGTGCAGAAAAAATTGTGGTAGGAGTCGATTGTAAAAATAGAAAAGTGGCAACACATGGATGGGAAACTGAATCTACTGTTACAGATATAGAGTTTATTACACAGCTTGAAACAGCAGGTGTAAAAATTATAAATTATACAGATATTGCAACAGATGGAATGCTGCAAGGTTCTGCAACAGATGTATTTGCAGAATTACACAAACACTTTCCACGAATACGATTTATTGGTTCGGGAGGAATTGCAACACTTCAAGACATTGAAGATGTACAAAAGACAGGAATTTCTGGAATTATTTTTGGAAAAGCATTTTATGAAAAGAGAATAACAACAACAGACTTGCAAATATTTATAGCAAAACATGGATCAACAACACAGAATTCATCGGCATGATTTTGAATCTCTCTATGTAACAATTATAGAGAGAGTAACTGCGTATAATCCGACTATTGATGAAAAACAAAAAGCGTATATTAGAAAAATTTTACATTTTTTATATACGCATTCTTTGAAGGTATTTGAAATGCGAACAGCAGTGCTTTTTATTCTTTTAGATTTTGAGCCAGATATCCCAACAATTTTGGCATGTTTAGTATATGAATTAGAAGAAGAGTTATTGGAAAATATACAAATTAAACAATTTGTATGTACAGATGCGTTCTATTTACTTGAAGAATTAGAACAAATATCAACGATTGATTATCAGCATAAAAGAAATGCAGATATTATTCGAAGATATTTATTATCGAAAGTAGAAGATGTGCGTGTTTTATATATTCGATTTGCAAAACGAATTGGAATGGTGCAAATGATGATAGCAGATAAATTTTTGTATACAGAAAAAAAAAGACAGCGAACAGTGCATGCCGTTCAATATATTATTATTCCATTTTTATCGCATTTGGGATTGTATAGAGTGAAAACTCGTGCAGAAGATTTATGTTTTAGGGTAACACACCCAAAAGAGTATCAATTTATACAATCATGTATTGCAGAACCTGCAGAGAAAATAGCAAAAAATATACCAGAGAAGAGTGGGGAAAATGCTGAGTTTATTGAAAAAATTCATCATATTGAACAGAATATTGCAAGAGTATTGCGTACTAACCATATTATTGATGTTGAAATTTTTGCACGAAAAAAAGGAATCTATTCGATTTATAAAAAAATACAAACAAAAGATTATCATTCTATTACAGATGTGCATGATATTTTTGCATTACGAATTATTACCTATTCAGTAGAAGAATGTTATCGTGTATTAAGTGTGTTACATACTGCATATCCTCATCAAGAGAATCATTTTTCAGACTATATTGCGACTCCAAAAATGAATGGGTATAAAAGTATTCATACTGTTATTGAATATGATAATCATTTTGTGGAAATACAAATACGAACACAAGAAATGGATTATCAAGCGGAAGTAGGAACGGCATCTCATGCTTCGTATAAAGGAGTGTATGGTATTTCTAAAACAAATAAAACAAATAATACAAGTAATGCGAAAGGGGATCAGTCATTTAGTGCGCTTAAAAAATCACTCTCTGCAAAAATATATGCACTTACACCTGCAGGAGAGGTGAAGGAATTACCACTTGGTGCTACACCTCTTGATTTTGCATATTCAATTCATTCTGATATAGGGGATCATTGTAGTGGTGCTCTTGTAAATGAAAAAATTGTTTCGCTGTCATATAAAATTCAAGAAGGTGATATGATTGGTATTTTAACGGATAAAAACAAATATCCAAAAAAAGAGTGGCTCGATTTAGTTTCCTCTGAAAGTGCACGGCAAAAAATAAAGTCATATTTATTTTCGATTGGAGAAAATATTCTTTCGCGAGTAGATAAAACACAGAATAAAAAATCTGAGAATAATAAAGAAAAAATAGTAAATAAAAATCTTAAAAATACTATTAATACGAGTACAAAGAAAACACAAAAAAAACCAAAAGAATCTTCTGGTTTAATTATAGGGGGACAAAAAAATATGATTCATCATTTTGCAAAATGTTGTACTCCAGAAGAAAAGAAAAATCTTGTTGCATATGCTTCTAATACACGAGATTTCATTATTCATTCTTTTTATTGTGGAAATATTAAGAAATTGGAGTCATCACGAATTGTGCATGTTGAGCGTATTGAAATAGAAGAGAATATTTAGCAAAACTCTGGATCTATTCCTACTCGTGATTCTTCTGGTAAAATTTGATTTTGATATTTTGAAGATTTTTTTTCTCCATATGGAACAAGTGCTTCCGAGCTCATATTTTCGAATGCAAGTTGGCAGACTCTCATTCCTGGGTACAGTGCAACAGGAACATTATTTAAATTTGAAATTTCGAGTGTAATAGTTCCTTTAAACCCTGCATCTACAAATCCTGCGGTAGAATGAATTACAATACCTAATCTTCCCAGTGATGACCGACCTTCAACTCGTGCAACAATATCGTTTGGAAGTGTTATGACTTCAGCCGTAACACCTAAAACAAAGTCTCCTGGATGTACAATAAATGGTGTATTTTCGTCTCGTTCATATAATGTGGTAAGTGGTTCACCTTCCATTTTTTTGGGATCAAGCAAGGCAATTTCCTGATGATTATAGACTTTAAAATATTTCCCAAGTCGTAAATCCATTGATGATGCATGTATTTGATTTCTCCATGTATTATTTGGTGAGTCGATAATAATTTCGCCTGCATCTATTTTTTCAAAAATATGTTTATCGGATAAAATCATGAGGGTTGTATAAGGTAAATATTTTTCAGAATATAGTTTGTATCAGTGTTAATCTCTTTCTATTACCGCAACTACTTCCATATGTGGAGTATGTGGAAACATATCTACTCCTTGTACTTCTTTCAATTTCCATCCATTTTCTTCTAATGCTTGTACATCTCGTTCAAGAGTTGAGGGGTTGCATGAAATATATACGAGTTTTTGAATAGGGAGGTCTTTTACATATTCAAGGGCTTTTGGGTGCATTCCAACTCGCGGTGGGTCTATAATAATGGTGTCAAAAGTATTGTTTTCTAAAACTTCAGGTAAGACATCTTCTACTTTTGCAGCTAAAAATGTTGCATTCGTAATATCATTTATTTTTGCATTATGCTTTGCTTGTTGTACTGCTTCTTTTACCATTTCGATTCCTACAATTTCATTAGCGTCATTTGCACAATATATTCCAATGGTTCCTGCACCACAAAATAAATCTAAAACATTTTTATTATTTGTATCTCCAATTTTTTCTTTTACAGTATTATATAAAACTTCTGCACCTTTTGAATTTGTTTGAAAAAATGCAAATGGAGAAATTTCAAAATCAATAGTTCCAAGTGTTTCTCGTATTCGTGAGTCTCCGTATAAAACAGAAATTTCAGGATTATTAATTGCATCACTTCGTCCAGCATTTACCGTTTCTAAAATCCCTGCAATTTGTGATCCTTCTGGAAGTGGAAAATCAAGAATACTCGAAACAAGTCGTTCCCAAAATTTTTCTTCTTGATGAGAATGCACAACAAAGTTTACCAGAATATCTCCCGTAGCTTTTGATTCTCGAATAAGTAATGCTCTCCAAAATCCTTTTGAAATTAACGGATTCCATGGTGCTTTTTTTAAACAATTTGTTTTCTTTAAAATATTTTCTATTTCTCTTCTAATAATATTAATAGCTTCACTTGCTAAAAATACATCATCTATAGAAACAACTTCAGACCATGAACCTGCTGGGTGAAACCCAATAGCGACTCCTTCGTCTTTCCATATTTTTTTCCCATTTATAATTTCTCGAGTCATTTTTTCGTACCCAATAGAAAACTCCATTTTATTTCGGTATCCAAAAATTTCTGGAGATGCTGTAAATGAAGGAATAGAAATATTTTCATATTTTCTAAAAATTTCGGAAAGTTGTCCGTGTTTCATTGTTAATTGATTTTCATATGAAATATTTTGATATGGACACCCTGGTAGTGCATTTCGTTGTTCCGATGCATCTATTTCAAGCGGAGACCGAAGTAGAATTTCTTCAATTCTTCCTTCTGCATAGCTTTTTTTCTTTTTTGTTACCAAATAAACAATTTTTTGCCCTTCTATCCCATTTTTAATTAAAACTTTAAATCCTTCAATTGTAATAATTCCTTTTCCTCCAAAAACTGTTTTTTCAACAGTTCCAATATATTTTTTATTTTTTGAAAATTCCTCAAGTGTAGGATTTTCAATAATATTTTCTGGTGTTTCTGTTATTTCTGACATGATGTTTTATTGTATAATGAATATAATATTTATATGTATATACTATCATGCTTTATATTTTTTATACATATACTATGATTCTAGAACTTTCATTATTCTGCATGAAATTCTAACATTTCTGTTTCTGGTGTAACAAATGCACCACAGTTTTTATGTGTAATAATTGGTGTATCTGTAATTTCTCCTGCAATTTGAGCCGAAATATTTTGTTCTTTTAAAAGTAAAATTAATTTTTCTGCATCAGTTTTATCGCAAATCATAAGCATTCCATTTCCACAGTTCCATGTTTTATATGCTTCTTTGTCTTCAACATTTCCTAATTTTTGCAAAATATTCATGGCTGGTGTCATTGGGAAAATATTTGGAAGATGTGCTCCAAGATTTTTATCTTTTAAAATTCTGAAAAAATTTCCTGCAAGCCCTCCACCGGTAACATGTACAATTCCTTTCACATCAATTTTTCGTTCTTTCCCAAATCGACCTAAAATTTCTAGCAACGCTCCGTGATACAAAATACATTCTTTTAATAAAACATCTCCCCATTTTTTTCCAGTATCTGCACCTGTAAATTCTGTACATGAATCAGAAAATTTTATATTATTTTCTTTTAAAATATGTCGAACAAGTGAAAATCCATTTGATCGAAAACCAAATTCTTGTAGCGAGATAACAGCTTGTCCTGCTTCTATATTTTCTCCTGTAATAAATTTTTCTTTTTCTACAATTCCTGTTGCACTACTATTCCAAATAGATTTTGTAAGCGTATTTCCCAATTCTGCAATTTCTCCTCCAGGAATTAAAACTTTTTCTTGAATACATGCTTCTGCCAAGCTTTTCATCATTGGTTCAATTTCATTTGGATCAACTGTATTGGTATCAATTGTATTGGTGATGGATACCACTTCTGCACCCACACAAATTGCATCATCGGCAGTCATTGCAAGTAAGTCGTACCCAAGTCCAGAAAAGTTTTGCATTTCAAGTGCAATATCAATTTTTGTTCCTACTCCATCACAGTTGGTAATCATTAAATAATCTCCCATATCGATAGCACCAGCAAATCCACCATCTTGTATTAATGGTGTTCCTTTTAATCCAGTTCGTGAAGAAAATGTACTTTTTGCATATGTATAAGCTATTCGAGACGCTTTATCTCCTGCTGAAATATCTACTCCTGAATCTGCATATGTTGCCATAAGGTGAAATATAAAAATATAGTATTATGATATATAAAGAATATCATATTTTTTTATTATATTGATAGAGGTATTATTATTTGTTATAATTATCTGAAATATACATTTACATATTTTTTTATAATTATTATATGACAAAAATTATTGCAACTCTTGGGCTTGTTTCGGATACAACAGAAAAAATTACAGCATTAGCAAATGCTGGTGTTACAATTTTTCGTTTAAATTTTTCTCATGGGTCGCATGCGTGGCATAAAAAATGTATCGAAACGATTCGTAGTGTACAGCCAAATGCTATCATTATGCTCGATACAAAAGGTCCTGAAATGCGAACAGGAGATATTGTAGATACAGAGGGAAATCCAAGTTTTTTTACGCTTACCAAAGGAGAAATTTTAGAATTGGTGAGTACGAGAGAAGAACAAGATGTATGTATTGAAAAGGGGGATAATACTGCTGAAAAGAGAAATAAAAAATTATTTATCAATCATACAGATTTTGCAAACGATGTAGTAAAAGGAGATATTATTGCATTGAATTCAGGAGTACAAAATTTGGAAGTTATAGAAGTAAATACAGAAAAAAAAATTATTACAACACAAGTTTTACAATCTGGAAAAATAACATCTCGAAGACATGTAAATTTAGTGGGAAAAGATGTATCGCTTTCCACTACAACAGAAATCGATAAGCATGATATTCTGTTTGGTTTAGAGCAGGGAATTGATTGCATAGCCATGTCATTTGTGCGACATGCTGCAGATATCGAATATGTACAGAAAATATGTACAGAATATTCTGATAAAAAAATAAAAATTTATGCAAAAATAGAAAGCCAAGAAGCGATGAAAAATATAGAAGAAATTGCACAAATTGCAGATGGGCTAATGGTAGCACGAGGAGATTTAGGAGTAGAAACTCCATTTGAATTTGTACCAGCAAAACGAAAACACATTTTAAAAATTGGAAAAAAATATAAGTCTGAAGTGATTATCGCAACGGAAATGCTAGAATCTATGATTACGAAACCTCGCCCAACGCGTGCAGAAGTATCTGATATTGCTTTTGCAGTGTGGCAAGAAGCAGATTATACAATGCTTTCTGGAGAAACTGCAGCAGGAGAGTTTCCAGTAGAATCGGTACAGGTAATGAAAAAAGTAATTGACGCTGCAGAAGAAACAAAATAAATATACATAATGCCATCTTTATCATCTCACTCACAGTATGTATCTGAACACCTTCCTCCAGATGGTGTACTTACGAGTCGTCCTGCGCATTCAATAGAGTACACAGAGTTTGGAAAAGAAGCTGAAGAATTAGATGAACAATTTAAAATGACAACTGATACTACAAATTTAAAACTCCAATTTTTAAAAGAAAGTTTTTCTGTAATTACACAAAAAGATATTGATGCTGTAAAAAGTGGAAGTAAAATTTGGGATCTCATTGAGCGAAAAATTTTTTGGAAGCCATCTATTTTTCAGCAACGAAAAGAGTATTTTGATGCTCAAAGAGAAGAAATAAAACTCTATGCTCAACAGCATGATTTCAAAACAAAGGATTTAGATAAAAAATATACTGGAACATATAATCAAAATATTATTTTTAAATCTTACCTAAAGCATATATTATTTTCTGATGAAGAAAAAATGAACGCTGTAAATACTGCAATTATTTTTAAAGAAATAAATGCACCAAAAAATAAATTTGATACAGCGGTAAACGAAAATTATAATTTTGATTATACTCAGTCTTATGCAGATACAAATACTGATACAATATCTACTGACGAAAATATTGAGAATACTGTAGATGAAAGAACACAAAAAGCAGTGCAAAGATTATCTGAAAATATTGCAAAAAAAGGCGTTCCTCTTCAAAAAAATGCAATCATGCTTATTTCTGATATTCGTCATAATACAATGAGTATAATTCAAAATGGTAAAAAAATTGATGAAATTTCACCAGTTGTTTTTTCAAAAAAAGGGGTTGGAAATACTGCAGGTTCACACAAAACACCAACGGGAAGTTTTATAATAAAAGAGAGAGGAAAAAGAGCATTACAGCGTAACAATAATGTAACGGGATACTTTTTACATATGGCAGGACTTGAAAATGCAAATGCAAATGCATATGCACGGGCAATTGGAATACATGGAATGCCTACAGATGATTATACTATGAAAAATGGTGGTGCATATACCCATGGATGCACGGGTATGACAAATGAAAATATTCAAAAATTATATACGATACTTAAAGGGAAACAGGCGTTTGTAGAAACTATTGCGTAACACGAAAAATTTTTTATATTCGCCATTGTTCTAAATCTTTCCAAAATGTTGGGAAGGTTTTTTTTGTACAATCGGGGTCTAAAATTTTTACATTTTCTACAACAGTACCCAATACTGCAAAACTCATGGCGATTCTGTGGTCGTCGAAACATTCAATTTCGGCTCCATGAATTTTTTGAGAATTTCCCCATATTTCAATATAATCAGGTCCTGTTTTTACTTCTATTCCCATTTTTTGTAAATTTGTTTCCATTGCAAACAGTCGGTCGCACTCTTTGTGTCGTAAGGTAGAAAGTCCTGTAATTTTTGAATATCCATCGGCATATCCACAAAGTGCAATAGCGGTTAATGCAGCATCTGGAATATCTTCTAAATCTATATTTCCAAGTGGAAGAAGTGGATTTGTATCAGTATTATGGATATATTGAGGATTTCGCATTTTGTCTATTACAAGTTTTTTGAAGTGTGCATCTCCTTGTAACGAATGGTGTGGTAAATTGGAAATTTCTACATTTCCGCCGGTAATTAATCCAATTGCAAGAGGGTATGTGGCACTCGATGCATCTCCTTCTATTGAGTATTCTTTATTTTTTGGTGCTATAAATTTTTGTTGAGGAATTTTAAACAGAGTATATGTATTATCTACATTTTCAACATGAATTCCAAAATCTTTCATGACGCTAATGGTCATGTCGATATATGGTTTTGAAACAAGTTCATTGTCTACAATAATCTCTAATCCAATTTTTGGTGCAATATGAAACAGTGCTGTAAAAAATTGAGAAGATAATTTTCCAGAAAGGTGAACTGATTGTAGATCTTTTCGCATTCCAGCAAATCTGTCACAACTTTGTGTGAAAATACTTGATGGAAAAAGAGTGTGTGGTGGAAAATTTACATTTTCATTATATTCAATATTTATTCCTAATTTTTGTAATGCATCACATAAGTCTCCAATAGGACGCACGAGCATTCTATGAGTTCCTGTAAGGGTAGTTTTTCCTTTTCGTAATGCACAAAGTGCTGTTAAAAATCGTACACTTGTTCCAGAATTTCCACAAAATAATTCTATGTTTTCTGTGTTTGTAAAAAAATCTGCAGTTTCTACTTTCCAGTCTGAAATACCAGATTGTTTTTGTATTTCTGTTATTTTTGCACCCATTTTTACTAATGCATCACGCATAATTTCTGCATCTTCACTTTCTAATGCTCCTTTTATTAAGATTGGTTCTTCGCTTAAAATAGCTAATGGAAATAATCTATTGGTTAAAGATTTTGATCCTGGAATAGCTATGCTTTTTACTAATGGTTTAGAAAATGGCTGAATAATGAGTGTCATAAAAAATATAGAAATATAGAAATATAGAAATATAGAAA
>CAMZKZ010000002.1 GCA_947311645.1 uncultured Candidatus Altimarinota bacterium
AAATCAAAAACAAATGGCAGAGTTTTATCAAAAATGTTTAAATGCAGGAATTCAGGTGTTTGATTTTTCTGATATTATGCGAAAAGCACATACTGATGAAGATATGCAAAAAGGGTATAAAGCAAAAAAAACTTCTGAAATTGAATATATGGCAGTTGGAGCACTTATCCCAAGTGATTTTGAAAAAGAGTTTTTAAGTGGGTTAGAATTGTTTGGGAGTGAGAAAAGATAAATGAAGTTAAGTTATGTTATAGTCTATACAATGAAAAATACAGTAAAATACATCGTAATTATTGGACTGGCTTTTACCGCTGGGTTTTTAGCAAATATGAGTATTAATATTTCTTTTGATGATATTCTTTCTAACGGAGTAGAGCAGGGTGCAAAAGAAATGTGGAATTCTCCTAGTAATGCAATGGATAGTGGGAAAGAGTTTATGAAAAAAGTTTGGTAGAAAATAAAAATGCTAGACATGTTCTTTTCTTTTTGATAAGTTATATTTTGCAACCTTGTGTGTTGCATTGTCGCGGGGTGGAGAAGTGGTATCTCGTCGGGCTCATAACCCGAAGATCATAGGTTCGATTCCTATCCCCGCAACCAAAAAAGTGTTGTACATAATAATCATAAAATCTTTATTGTTTTCAGAAATTACGATGATAACAGGGAAAATATTATGATTATTTTTTTATAGGCTATGCGAAAGTGGTGGAATGGTAGACACGCTGGCTTGAGGGGCCAGTGACCGCAATTTTGGTCGTGGAGGTTCAAGTCCTCTCTTTCGCACCATATTTATATAATAAAAATAGTATTATGCTTAAGGATAAAATGTTGAACTTGTATAAAAGTACTATACAATTCCTTTATGCTCATATTTCAAAATTAAAACGATGGTCGGAGATAGAAAAAGAATTATCTGAAGATGAAAAAAAGATTGAAAAAAAGTTTTTTCTTTCTGTTTTTTTCTTTGGTTTTTTTGTGTTTTCTTCTGCATCTGCATCAAATTATTTAGAAAATCAAGGAATATCAACATGTGATGAAGGAGAAAGTGCAAATGAGTGTATTGTTATTGGTGGAACAGATTTTTGGTATATAGCAGATGAGGTATTTGAGAATACAGATTCTGATTATATGCTTGCGGAAGATGGGTTTTTTGCCAAAGCAAGTGTGCCAACAGTAGGAGAGGCTGATAGATCAGGAATTGCAACGGTAACACGATATGAAGTACAATCTGGAGATACTATTGGATTGATTGCAAAAAAATTTAATATTACAGAAAAAACAATTAGAGATAATAATAATATTAAAGAAAAAGAAGTCTTGGAAACGGGAGATATATTGAAAATATTACCAGTGGATGGGTATTTGTATACGGTAAAAAGAGGGGATACGATTTCTGGAATTTCAAAAAAATTTGATATCGATCAGGATTTATTGGTGAAGCAAAATAATTTAGATGTTCGTGGATTAAAATCAGGATTTTCTGTGATTTTGCCAGGAAAAGAAAAACCGGTATATGTTCCACCAGTTGTTACACCATCACGATATGTAGCAACTCGAAATACTTCTACTCAGTCGTATAATGGAAATAAAACAAATACTGCGGTTGTAAAACAATATGTAGCACCGCGTACAGGAAAGAAATTTTCATGGCCAGTTGTAGGTGGTGGAACCATAACACAGCGATTCCATTATGGGCATTATGCGGTAGATATATGGGGGCCAAATCAGCCTGGAATTAAAGCTATTGGTTCTGGAACGGTTATTAGAGCTGCATATAACTGTGCTCCACGGTCATATGGATGTCAGGGAGGATATGGTAATCTTGTTGTTATAGATCATGGAAATGGGTACAAAGGGTTGTATGCACATAATTCAGCAGTATATGTAAAAGTTGGGCAAAAGGTTACTGCTGGACAAGTAATTGCAAAAATGGGAAATTCTGGAAATACGAGAGGGAGAACGGGGATTCATTTGCATTTTGAACTGACATATAATGGTCGAAAAATTAATCCTTTAAGTTATTTATAGTAGTATGGTATAAGATTTATATTATAAAACTTATATCGTATTGTGTGGTAATATATTGTTAATATCAGTTATAGTATTGTAAAAAAATCTTGCAATAATATATAGAAAATTATTACAAGATTTTTTAAAATCTACAATTGATATTAACAATATATTACCACACAATATGTACGCATTAAATAGATCTAAATTCATTGGTTATGTAACAGAAAAACCAGAGATTCGAACAATTCCGAGTGGAATGGAAGTATGTGATGTAAATATTCGAGTTATTTCACGGGTAACAAAAGAAGATGGGTCTTCTTTTAATTCAACATCGTTTCATACTGCAACATTTTGGGGTGGTATTGCAAAAACAGTTGGGTCGTATACAGATGTTGGTTCTCAAATTTATATAGAAGGACGATTGAAAACTGATTCATGGCAAGGTGATGATGGAAAGGCACGATATAAAACAAAAGTTATTGCAGAAGATTTAATTCTGCTTTCGCGAAGAGATGGAGATTATCCAGCATTGCAGAGTGCTGTTATTGGTACAGGGTTAAATGAAGTAGAATTGATTGGAAATATAACAAAGGATATAGATTTACGAGAAACAACAGCTGGTCAGTCTGTGGCATCAACATCTGTTGCAACAAATCGAAAATGGAAAAATCGACAAACAAATGAGTTTCAAGAAGAAACAGAATTTCATAATATTGTATTGTGGGGTGATCTTGCAAAAGAAGCTGCTAACACTGTTTCTAAAGGGGCAAAAGTGTATTTAAAAGGGCGTTTACAAAATAGATCGTGGGAAACTCCAGAAGGGGAAAAACGGTATACTACAGAAGTTATTGTAGAGTCTATTTCAGCATTGGGGCATGAAGCACCACTTGCAATGAATGCTGATACTTTTTCAGCACCAGCATCTGCACCAGTCGCACAATCTTCTTCTGTTGAGTCTACTCCTGCTCCTTCGGCAGAGGATATTCCAACTATTTCATATGAGTCTGATATTAAACCAGAAGATTTACCATTTTAACAGAATTTTCGATAATTGTCTTTATCGTTTTGTTCACAGAAAGTTCTTTATGTTTTATGATGTAAAGAACTTTTTTGTTCTTTATTATTTTTTATATAAATATACATGTTTACACAGAAAAAACTTGAAAATGGGTTACAGATTGTAACATCTTCGAGTGAATCAACAAATACTGTAACGCTTCTTATTCTTGTGGGTGCAGGAAGTCGATATGAAACAGATGCAGAGCGTGGAATTGCACATTTCCAAGAGCATATGTTTTTTAAGGGAGGTGATAGATTTACTACTGCAAAAGAGGTTGCACAAGCAATCGATGGTGTAGGAGGAGATTTTAATGCATTTACAGGGAAAGAATATGTTGGATATTATGTGAAAATAGCGCGTAAAAAAAAAGAATTTGCATTTGATGTATTATCTGACATGTTGTTGAATGCAAAATTTCCACAAGAAGAAATTGAAAAAGAGCGTGGAGTGATTTTGGAAGAAATGAATATGTATGAAGATATGCCAATTTATAAAATTGGGTGGGATTTTGAGGAATTGATGTTTGGGAATCATCCTATGGCAAAAGACCAAATTGGAACTGTTGAGTTAATTAAAACAGTGAATCAAGAGGATTTTCAAAGTTATAAAGAGCGATTATATACTCCTGATAATATTGTAATTACTGCGACAGGTGGTATTTCAGAAGAAGAAAATATTGCATTAACACAAAAATATTTTGATTTTACAGGGCATGCACAAAAACAAACATGTTTTGCAGTTCCATTTTCATGGGATGTATATAATGAAAATAGTGAAAAGAAGAAACGAATTTTTATTCGAAATAAAAAAACAGAGCAGGCACAACTGGTAATTGGGTTTCCAAGTTTTGATCGTTCAAGTCAGTATACAGAATCAGTAAAACTTCTTTCGATTCTCTTGGGTGGAAATATGTCTTCACGAATGTTTTCAAGTGTACGAGAAGAAAAAGGGTTATGTTATTCTATAGGTTCGTCGGTTGATGCATATACAGATTGTGCATTGTTTTCGACACGAGCAGGGGTAACAATAGAGCGAACAACAGAGGCAATTGAAGCAATTAAAGAAGAGTATATAAAAATTACAACAGAAGAAGGAAAGCCAACAGAAGAAGAATTGGAACGGGCAAAAAATTATTATAAAGGAAAGCTGACACTACGAATGGAAGATAGTGAATCGGTTGCAAATTTTTATGGAACGCAATTTGTTTTAGGCGATGAAGTGCTTTCATTGGAGGAATATTTTAATCGTATAGATGCAATAACAATTGAGGATATTGTATTTGTTGCACAGAAAATATTTGTAAAAGAGAAAATTGCAATGGCGTTAATTGGTCCATTTGAGGGGAAAGAAAAGAAGTTAGAAGAAGTTTTACTTGCATAAAATCTAAAAAAATAGATACAATAGCAAGAGAAACAGGTGAAGAAATATCACTTAATACTATTTATTAAAAATATATGAAAATTACAAGAAAGGATCAAAAAAATTCAATTGTTGAACTTACTGTTGTGTTAGACAAAGCAGAGTTTGCAAAAGCAGAAGAAACTGCATTACGAAAAATTGCAACAACGGTAAAGGTTGATGGTTTTCGAAAAGGGCATGTTCCAGAAGCAGTACTTCGAAAAAAAGTAGGAGAAGCTGCAATTAAACAAGAAGCTATAGATCTTGCTATTTCTGAAGGGTATATGAAAGCACTTCAACAAGAAAAAGTGAATCCATTAGCACAGCCAGAAGTTGCAATTGAAAAAATGGATCCATTAGAATTTAAAATTTCTGTTCAAGTATATCCAGAAGTGAAGCTTGGAAAAATTGATACTTCAAAAGTAAAAATTACAGCATCAAAAGTTACAAAAAAAGAAATTGAAGAACAAGTAGAAATGATTTGTAATCAGTCAGCAGAAAAAAAATCTGTAGATCGAGCAGCAAAAAAAGGTGATACTGCGGTTATTGATTTTGATGGAAAAAATGCAGAAGGAGAAACGCAACCAGGAATGAAAAGTGCTGGACATCCATTAGAACTTGGAACTGGAGCATTTATTCCAGGGTTTGAAGAAGAAGTAATTGGAATGAAAAAAGGAGAAGAAAAAACATTTCCAATTACATTTCCAAAAGATTATCAATCAACGGATATTGCTGGAAAAGAATTTTTCTTTACTGTAACGGTAAATGATGTTTTAGAAAAAACACTTCCAGAGTTTAATGATGAATTTGCAGCAAAAATCACTGGAGATGAGAAAAAAACAGCAGATGATTTACGAGAAGAAATTAAAGGTCATTTGAAAAAAAATAAAGATGATGCAAAATATGCTGAAGCACAAAAAGAATTATTTGAACTTATTGGAAAAGGTGTAACGGCAGAAATTCCACCAATTTTTGTAGAAGAAGAAGTGAAAGGAATGATGGATAATATGAAAATGCAAGGATTACAACAAGGTCTTCCTTGGGAAAAATATTTGGAAGTAATGAAAAAAACAGAAGATGAGTTGAAAGCAGAAATGAAAAAAGATGCAGAAAAAGCAGTGCTTTCTCGACTTGGTCTACAAGCAATGATAAAAGAAGATGATGAAATTACTGTTTCTGAAGAAGAAATAGAAAAAGAAGTGGCATTAGAGTTGGCACGAATTGACGCACAGGCCGTGCAACAAAAACGAAAACCAGAAGAAGTTGCAGAGAGAAAAGCATCGTTTCAAAAAGGATATGATGGATGGGCTCAAGTTGAAAATAGACTTCATATTCGAAAATTTTTCGATAAATATCTTGGGAAAAAAGCCTAATAATAGTTATAAAATTCTTAGCATTAAAAAAAGAGAAGATTACATGCAATCTTCTCTTTTTTTATATGTATTTATATTTTTTAATTTTATCTTTGTCTCTTTGTCTCTTTGTCTCTTTGTCTCGTGTCTAATCTTTTTCTTCCGCCTCTTCCACTTTTAGAATTTCGTATGCCTCGGTTATTTCTGTCGTTGCTTCGTGTACCTCTTCCTCGTTGTGATTGAGAATGCTTAAAATGTTGTCGTTTTTTTACTGTATTTGAGAGTTCATGAGTGGTATGAAAATCATGTTCTTGGTCAATTTTTATTTTTTTTCCAATAAGTTTTTGAATATCATGTATATATGCGACTTCTGTTGCATCACAAAATGAAAGTGCGATTCCAGTATTTTGTGCACGCCCTGTTCTTCCAATTCTATGAACATAGGTTTCTGGTTCGTTTGGAATTTCAAAATTAATAACATGTGAAAGCTGATCTATATCTATTCCACGAGATGCTAAATCGGTTGCAACAAGAACTTTTATTTTTCCTGATTTAAAATCTTTTAAGGCATTTTGTCGAAAATTTTGCGATTTATTTCCATGAATAGCAGCAGCACCAACTCCAATACTATTTACAAATTCTGCAATTTTATTTGCTTTATGCTTTGTGCGTGTAAAAACCAGTACAGATTTTGTTTTTCTATTGAGAAGAATATCTTCGAGTAATTTTTGTTTGTTTTTTGTATCGACCATAAATAATTTTTGATCTACTGTTTCTGCTGTGGAAGAAACTGGTGCAACGGTTACACGCGTTGGGTTTGTAAGGAGTGAATTTGCGAGTGCAATAATAGAATTTGGCATCGTTGCAGAAAAAAATAACGATTGTCGTTTTTCTGGAAGTGCTTTAATTATTTTTTTTACATCGTGTACAAATCCCATATCAAGCATTCTATCTGCTTCATCAAGTGTGAATATTTTAAGGTCTTTTAATGAGATAATTCCTTGATTCATGAGGTCTAAAAGTCTTCCAGGGGTTGCCGTTAGAATATCTACACCTCTGTTGAGTGCAATAACTTGAGAATGTTGTTTTACTCCACCAAAAATAACAGTATGTTTTAATCCTGTTCCTTGTGAGTATTCTTTTATATTTTCATCTATTTGAATAGCAAGTTCTCGTGTTGGAGTTACAATTAAGCATTTTACTCCTTGTTTTTTCCATGCACTCCAGTCCGATCCATTATTTCCTTTGTTTCGTTCTTCTATTAAAATATTGAGTGTTGGAATAGCAAATGCTGCTGTTTTTCCTGTTCCTGTTTGTGCACATCCTAAAAGGTCTTTTCGCTTAAGAATAGGTTCTATTGCTTGTTCTTGAATTGGTGTTGGGTGAGTGTATCCTTTTTCTGCAATTGCTTTTTGAATTGTTTTGTGGAGCGGAAGGTCTGTAAAAATCATAAAATTGTAGTGTATAAAAGTGAAGTATGGGTCATACGCCGAGTTCTGTTTTTCAGAGAAGAATCTATCTAGTTTTATATTCGCATATAAAATCGAGCAGTGGGTGATAAAAATTTCAATAGTACCATAAAAATTTTTATACACCATCCCACCTTGCTGAAATATTGGGGTTTACCGTTCATCACTATTACTAGTGAGAATTTTGCAAATGCAAAACGTTTCATATCCTCAAGCAAATATATTTGCAAGATTGCTGCGTCTCTGTGGCACTTTCCGTACTTTTTTCAAAGCCCCTTCCGTTAGAAGGCAATACTGGTATCTATCAGCTCGGACGTTCCTTTTGTGTTTGTAGACACAAATACTTCTCTCACCATACTTCATATCTATCCTACAGTATTTTGTTATAATCTTATACTTTTTTTTCCTTCTCGTTGAATTTCTTTTACTTCGACAAATTCAATGTTTTTGTCTTCTCGAGTATTATCGTGTAAAACAATATATTTTTTCTTTTGAAATGTTATATAGTCTCCAACTTCTACAGTTTCTTTTGTAAAGTGTATAATTCGTTTACTTATATATTTTTCTAGTAATGCATTGTGAATTTCTGGAAGAATATCAAAGTGAAGATCTATTAATTTTACGCGTTTTTGGTAATCGTCAAAATAAAAAATTCCTGGCCATGCATTAAATGCTGTGTATTTTTTTGATAATTCTGTTTTTGAAATAGTTGTAAGGTCTACTTCTCCATCGGATTTTTGAAATTTTCCACAATAACTTGCCTGTTTTTCATTTTGCGGTGTGGGAGAAAGGGTGTGAAATTCTGTAATGAGGGTATGTAAAAGGGATTTCCCTTTATGTGTCATTTCTTCTAATACTTGCGTATATGTTTTATTATATTTTTTTGATTGTTGGAGTGTTACTTTTTCTTGAAGATAAATATCTCCTGCATCCATTGCGGGAACAAGTGAAAAAATAGTGATTCCAGATTCTTTATTTCCTGCGAGTAATGCAGACTGAACAGGCGATGCACCTCTGTATTGAGGAAGAAGTGAGAAGTGAAGGTTAAATGTTCCTGATGGTGGAATATCGATTACAGATTGAGGAATAAGTGTTCCATATGCGACGATAATGAAAAAATCGGCACAGAGAATTTGAAGATCGGCAACAACATCTTCTGTAAAAACTTCTGGAGTAAAAACAGGAATATTGTTTTTTTGTGCTATTTTTTTTACTGGTGATGCGGTAAGAATTTTTTTTCTTCCAACATGTCTATCTGGGTTTGTAACCACGCCAACAACTTCTATTTCATGGCTACATTCATCTAAAAAATAACGAAGAATATCTGCAGAATGATCCGGTGTTCCAAAAAATACAATTTTTTTCATAGAGATAAATAAGAGGGAAAGATTTTTATGTTAATAATTATCAGATAAATCATTTTGGAATACTATAGTGTCTCCTTTTCGAAGGATATTTGCAAGATCGGCATGTGCTTCAAAGGCAGTTTTATAGGTTTTTATTATCATATTATGATTATTTCCAATGCATTCTAGCATATATTCTGTATTGGTGTTGAGGATAACGAGAAGTACATCAATATATTGAGGATAGAGTTTTGCAAGTTTTTCATGAGTACTCTTTGCATCGTTTCCGAGTTCTACAATTCCGGGTGTTAAGACAATCTTTCGACCGTTCGCTCTTTTGAGTGTTTTGAGTCCAGATATAAAACCATTAAGGTTTCCATTGTAGCTATCGTCTATAACGGTTACTCCGGTTTGTTTGTTATGTATTACTTCAAGTCGATGTGGAACATGGTCTAATTTTTGTATTCCAGTAGTAATATTTTCTTCTGATAACTCTAAAGTTTCTGCAATGTGTAAACAAAAATAAAGAGATGAAACAATATGGTCTGCAATGAGTTTTGTTTTGCACTGTATATATTTTGAATTATATTTATATTCAAAGCTAATTCCAGAAAAATCTGGTAAATATTCTATGTTTTGAAGAGTTGTATTATTTTTTATATCTCCATTTACGAGCATAATTTCAAGAGTTTTGGGCAGTGTATCTTTTTTGTTCTTTTGAAATTCTTCATGATAATTTTTTATCGTTGTATCTGAAATATTGAGAAATGCTTTTTGTGTTGTTGCTTCTACAATTTCAAATTTTGCTTTTTTAATATTTTCATGACTTCCAAATCTTTCGAGGTGCTGGTTTCCAATTGCTGTTAAAAAAGAATAATCTGGTTGAATAAACTCACAAATACTTTTAATTTCTCCAATACAAAATGCTCCCATTTCCAAGAGTATAATATCGGATTGTTCGATTTCTGTTGTATTTTGTAGTACATAATTTGCAATTCCTAAATCTGTATTTATATTTCCAGGAACAAGAAAAACAGTATATTTTTCCGATAATAAAGATTGTAAAATTGTTTTAATTGTTGTTTTCCCATATGATCCAGTTATTCCAATACTTATAAACTGTGGATTTTTTTTTCGTATATTTTGTAGTAATTTTTTTGCATTATTTAAAATTTTCTTTTTTTGAAATGAAAGAAGCGGAGAAAGTAAATAATCTGCAATAATGATATGAAAAGGTATGAATGCAAATACTAATATGATGTTAAGTACGAAGAAAAATATGAAAGCATAATCTAGAATGTTTTGGTAATGTAGACTAAAAATCATTGAAATATCAGAGTGAAGATCTCTGTATACAAAATAATAAAAATCTACAATAAACAAAACAAGAGAGAGGAATATCAGTATTTTAGCTCGTAGGGTCCAATCAATTTTTCCTCGTTTTTGTAAATTGAACCAATTAAGATGAGAATATGCAAATTGTAAAAATCTGTTTCGGTCGTAATGTTCAGATTGAAAAATATAGAGTAATTGAGAAAAAATCATATCTATAAAAATAGTGAAAAAATAGGAATTAATCGTGTATGTATTATGCAGAACTGAAGAAAAAGGTACAATACCTTTACAAAAAGAGGTAGTATATTAATGTCTATTTTTTACATATATCAATTATGAATTTGCAAGCAAAATGTCCACAGTGTTCGTATGAATTTTCTTTGTCGGAAGAATTACAAAAAGGAGTAGAAGAAAAATGGAAAAAATATTCTGAAGAAAAAGCAGTGGAGGCAAAAAAACATTACGAAGAGACTTTGCAAAAAGAAAAGATTCAATTATGGAAAGTTGCACAAGAAAAAGCAGATGAAAAAATTAAATCAGAATATGATACAAAGGTAAAAAATCTTGAAAATCAAAATCTTGAAAATCAAAAAAAATTGGAAGAGTCGCAACAAAAAGAGTTGGAATTTCTTAAAAAAGAAAGAGCTTTGGAGGAAAAGTCAAAAAATATAGAATTGGAACTGGAAAAAAAATTGCAAATACAACTGAAGGAAGAGCGTGAAAAACAAGAGAAAAAAATGGAAGAACAAATATCTGAAGAAAAAAGAAAAATAGAAGAAAATATTAAAAGCAAATTTTTAGATGATCATCGGTTAAAACTTGCAGAAAAAGATAAGCAAATGGAGCAAATGAAAAAATCGTTAGAAGATGCACAGCGAAGAGCAGAACAAGGCTCTATGCAGATTCAAGGAGATGTAAAAGAAAACGATTTACGAGATATGTTACAAAAAGAATTTATTACAGATGTTATAGCAGATGTTCCAACGGGTATTCGTGGTGCAGATATTATTCAAACGGTACGAAACAATTTAGGGCAAAAATCTGGAGTGATTGTATGGGAATCGAAAAATACAAAGAGTTGGACAGAAGGGTGGGTGCAAAAATTACGAGACGACCAAGCAAGTATTGGGGCGGATATTGCAATTTTAGTAACAAAAACATTGCCAGAGGGGGTTGAACAATACGAATTTAGAAATGGTGTGTGGGTAGTAAGTTATGGATTTGCTCTTTCTTTAGTGTCATTATTACGATTTCATATTTTAGAAATTGGAGTGGTAAAATCAAGCATGGAAGGAAAAGATGAAAAAATGAATATGCTGTATGAGTATTTATCATCTCCGCAATTTAAAAATAAAATAGAAAATATTGTTGATGCATTTTCAAGCATGAAGTCTGATTTAGATGCAGAAAAAAGAGCATTTCAAAAGCATTGGAGTAAGCGAGAAAAGCAATTAGAACGAGTAATGTTGAACACAACAAGTTTTTATGGAGATTTGCAAGGAATTGCAGGAAATTCTTTACCACAAGTTTCAGCATTAGAATTACCATCAGAGGGAGAAGACGGGGAATTGTTTTAGTGTTTGTGTTAATACCTCTTCTCTTTCGGATTACTCCTTGTTCCTTTATGTGTTATGCGTATTTTTTAAATTGTAAATATGCAAGTGCCCAAAAAAGTTGAGCCAATGCAAAATATAGAGAGTCGAGTGCAAAATATATTCCGACTGCATAGCTGATAGCGTATAATCGTGCTGGTGTTAAAAATGAAATAATATGTACATATTTGCTGAATATGGTTTTAAATAATCCTAGTAATGCAAAGGGTAGAGAGTACCAATTAATTATTCCAAGAGCATGAATAGATATAATATCTGAAACTCCATAAAAAAATTGTGGATTATGAAAAAAATTTGATGCTCGTGTTCCATTTCGCTGATGTTGGCTTACAAAAAAATGTCCAATTGCCCAAAAAACAAATGCTCCTGCTGCGATATGCGAGGATATGGCATTTGTATCGAATGAAAAGGTGGCGTTAGATTGTAGTAACTGTAATTCTATGGAAATCGCAGTAAAGATATTTACAATAGCTAAAACAGTAAAAGGGATACCTATTTTTTTATTATAATATATTTCAAAAAATTTAGCACAAAATACAAAAAAAGTTATGAATATATTTGCATACAGTCCAAATGGTCCCGCTTTATATAAAGCTAAAAATGTATTTCCAATCATAAATAATGTTGCAGGGTATTGTAATGCGGAATATATAGAATAGAAAAAATGTTTCATGTATGGGAAGTGTAAGTGTGTAATGGTAGTATGAGTGTATCAAGAAAATATGTATGAATAGAATGGAAGAACATATTTTGATGTTAGAACAGCAGTGAAATAAAAAAATATCGCATTTTTTTTGTTTTTTCTATACTATTTGCATAAAATAATATTTATAAATATTTGTAATATATCGTATGGCTAAAAATCTTGTAATAGTGGAGTCTCCTGCAAAAGCAAAAACTATCGAAAAATACCTAGGAAAAGATTTTGTAGTGAAATCAAGTTTTGGGCATATTCGAGATTTGCCAAAAAGTGGAATGTCTATAGATATTGAAGGTGGGACATTTGAACCAATTTATGAAATTTCACAGGGAAAAAATAAGGTTGTAAATGAGCTAAAGCGAGAGGTTAAAAAAGCAGATATTGTATGGCTGGCAGCCGACGATGACCGAGAAGGGGAAGCTATTGCATGGCATTTATACGAAGCATTGGGGTTAAAAAATAAAGAAAATAAAAGAATTGTTTTTCATGAAATTACAAAAAAAGCAGTAACGCATGCAGTTGCAAATCCGGTTACATTAAATAAAAATTTGGTCGATGCACAGCAAGCACGACGAGTTTTAGATAGGCTTGTAGGGTATGAATTATCTCCTGTATTATGGCGAAAAATTCAAGCTGGGCTTTCTGCGGGACGAGTACAAAGTGTTGCAGTTCGAATTGTTGTAGAGCGAGAACAAGAAATCGAAAAGTTTGAAGCGAACTCTGTATATAAAGTTATTGCAAGTTTTACATTGCGAAGCGGTGAAACACTTTCTGGAGAATTGCCAACAAAGTTTGCAACAAAAGAGCAAGCAAAGGCTTTTTTAGAACAGTGTATTGTTGCAGATTTTCAAATTGAATCAGTTGAAAAAAAACCATCAAAACGAAATCCATCAGCTCCATTTACAACATCAACATTGCAACAAGCTGCATCTACGCGACTTGGTTTTTCTGTAAAACAAACAATGATGCTTGCACAGAGATTGTATGAGGCAGGGAAAATTACATATATGCGTACAGATTCTGTGAACTTATCTGGTGATGCTGTAGCAAATGCGGTAAAAAATATTACGCAAAAATATGGAAAAGATTTTGTAGAAACTCGTACATTTAAAACAAAATCAAAAGGTGCACAAGAAGCCCATGAAGCAATTCGTCCAACTGATTTTTCTGTTGAAAAAGCAGGATTTGATGAACAGCAAAAAAAACTCTATACATTGATTTGGCAAAGAACAATTGCATCGCAAATGGCACCAGCTCAGCTCGAACGAACAACAGTTACTATCGGAGATGCAAATACAACACAGCATCTTGATTCTGCATTTACGGCAAAAGGCGAAATTGTTACATTTGAAGGATTTTTAAAAGCCTATGGTGCCGATGATAAAGATAAACTGTTGCCAAATGTATTAGTTGGAGACATGGTAAAACTTGAAGAATTATCAAGTCGAGAAACATTTTCAAAACCACCAGCACGATATACAGAGGCATCGCTTGTAAAAATTTTAGAAGAAAAAGGGATTGGGAGGCCTTCTACATTTGCTCCAACTATTTCAACAATTCAAGCACGAGGGTATATTATAAAAGGAGAAGCAGATGGAGAAGAAAGAAAATATATAACTCTGCGATTAGATGATGAGAAAAAAAATATTACAGAGCTTGTATTATCAGAAAAAACAGGGAGTAATAAAGGGAAGTTGATTCCAACTTCGATAGGGGTTGTTGTAAATACATTTTTAACAACGCATTTTTCACAAATTGTAGACTATGATTTTACAAAAAATGTAGAAGAAGAATTTGATGATATTGCAGAAGGAAAAACACAATGGAATAAAATGATTTCAGGGTTTTATGGTGATTTCAAGAAAAATATCGATGTGAAAATGGATACGGTAGATAGAGCCGAAGCAATAAATGAAAGAGTTTTAGGGGTAGATGAAAAAACTGGAAAACCACTTTCTGTTCGAGTTGGTCGATTTGGTGCATATGCACAAATTGGAACAAAAGACGATGAAGAAAAACCTACATTTGCCTCGTTGAGACCTGGTCAGCATATGGATACTATAACATTTGAAGAAGCTCTTGAGTTATTTAAAATGCCACGACTGGTTGGAAAAACACAAGAAGGGCACGATATTAAAGCAAATTATGGGCGATTTGGTCCGTATATAATGTTTAAAGATGATACAGCTGGAAAAGTATTGTATCAATCACTTGCCAAAATAAATGCAGATCCAATGGATGTTACATTAGAACAATGTTTAGAATTGGTTGCATTTAAAAAGCAGGCAGAAATAGAGAAATACATCAAAAATTTTAAAGATGATCCAGATGCAAAAACAGAAGAGGATAAAGCAATTGAAATTTTAAAAGGTCGATGGGGGCCATATGTTACAGATGGAGATAAAAATATTCGTGTTCCAAAAGAGATTGAAGATGCTACAACTCTTACTCTGAAAGACTGTAAAGATCTTTTGAAAAAAGCAAAACCTGGAAAGAAAAAGAAAGTTGTGAAGAAAAAAGCAGTAAAGAAAAACGCGGTGAAGAAAAAAGTGGTAAAAAAGCAGGTTGTGAAAAAGAAGACAACACCTAAAAAGACTGTTTCAAAAAAAGTACTGAAGAAACCTGTTGTGAAAAAATAATATAATTATAATTTTAACTAAAAAAATGACAAATAATGCAACTTCGAAAAGCCATTTTGCAGAAATAACATCACGAACAATACAGTTAGATATGAAGGATATTGATACTGATATTATTATTCCTGCTGAATTTTTAAAAATTGTTACAAAAGAGGGGTTAGGAAAAAATGTTTTTTATAACCTTCGACAAAATGATGCAAATTTTCCAATGGATAGGGAAGAGTTTAAAGATGCAAGAATTGTGGTTGCAGGAAAAAACTTTGGATGTGGGTCAAGTCGTGAACATGCACCATGGGCATTAAAAGATGCAGGAGTAGATATTGTGATTTCAAGTGAATTTGCAGATATTTTTAAAGGAAATGCAGAAAAAAATGGGGTATTACCTGTTATATTAGATGAAAAAGTTGTTCAAAAACTGTTAAATAATCCAGAATTAGATGAGCTAACAGTAGATTTAGCATCGCAACGGGTTATTGAAAAAGATGGTTCTGTGCATTTATTTGAAATTGCAGAGTTTACCAAACGACGATTTTTAGAAAATATATCAGATCTTGATTATTTATTGGATCATGCAGATGAAATTAGAAGTATAGAGAAAAAAAGAAAAGAGCATTTATATTTTTAGGGTTTATATTTCATCGCTTGCAAGTAATGCAATAGCGAGTGCATCAGCAGCATCATCGGGTTGTGGAATAGTATTGAGACCAAGTCGCATTTTAAGAATTGTTTGGAGTTGAAATTTTTCAGCTTGTCCATGTCCTACAATTTTACTTTTAATTTCGGTTGGAGAATATTCAATTATTTCGCATCCAGATTTCCTGCATAAAAATTCTATAACTCCTCTTGCTTCGGCAACACGAATAGCATTGTTTACATTTTGTCCCCAAAACATTTTTTCTATAGCGAGAATCGTTGGGGAGTATTGTTGTAGAAGTTCAGATATATCCTGTGCGAGGTTGCAGAGTCTATCTTGAAATATATCATTTTTATCTGTTGTTATTACACCAAAATCAAGTACTTCAAACGGAGAAGTACTTGATTTTTTTATGAGAATGGCAAATCCACATCGATCGTATCCTGGGTCGATTCCGAGAATAGTATGCATGAAACAGTGTTATTGTTTAAAATTTTGATACATAGTTGAATATTGAATTTGCAGCAACTGCACCTTCTCCAACAGCCGTAGCAATTTGATGAAAATGGTTTGATCCTGTTGTAACATCACCGGCAGAGAATAATCCTGCATGATTTGGAAGTGCTTGTTCTTTTGTTACTTCAATATATCCACCTTTATCTTTTTCAATAGTGAACGGGTCGAGTAGGGCAGTATTTGGGTCTGCACCAATTTCTATGAAACATCCATCAAGGGTGAATTCTTTTCCATCGGTAGAAATAACTTTTTCGAGTTTGGTATCTCCTGCAAATTCTCCAATAGAAGTGTTATATACAATTTCTATGTTCTTTTTTTCCAGAAGTTTTTCTTGCCAAATTGGTTCTGCTCGCATTGTATCTTTTCGTACAAATAAATATACCTTTGGACAAAGGTCTGCCATATAAATAGCTGCTGTTACAGCACTATCTCCTGCACCAACGATTCCAACAGTTTTTTCTTTAAAAAACATTCCGTCGCATGTTGCACAATATGTAACACCTTTTCCGTAAAATGTATCTTCCCCAATAGCTCCAAGTTTTCGATTTTTTGTTCCAAGAGCGAGAAGAACTGTTTTTGTTGTGAGGGTTTCTCCTGAGTATGCAAGATGAAGAGAGTATGTATTATCTGCATTTTTTTCTATTGTTTTTACTTCATCCATTTTTGTTTCTGCTCCATATTCAACAGCAGATTCTTTAAATTTTTTCATTAATTCTGGTCCTTTTATGCTTACAAAACCTGGATAATTTTCTATATCATGGGCGAGTGCACTTTGTCCTCCTTCTTGAAGTCCAATTACAAGTGTTTTGAGTTTGTATCGTACTGTGTATAAAGCAGCAGTATATCCTGCAGCTCCTGCACCAATAATAATAGTATCATAATCTGTTTGTGTAGGGTTCGTCATATTTTTTTTGTAAATGTATATAAAATGATAAATATATTGTACTACAGAGTAGCAATAATTTCAATCTCAACTTTTGCATCAAGGGGAAGTTTTGCGACTTGAAAACAACTTCTCGCTGGAGGAGTAATATCTCCAAGAAATTCAGCATATCGTATATTTACTGCATCATAGTCATTAAGATCAGCAAGATAAATTACGACTTTTGCAATGTGTTCTTTTGTTATATTTCCTGCAGAAAGTAATGCTTCGATATTTGTAAAAACCTGTGTAAGTTCTGTGTCTAATGTTGCATTATTCATTTTCCCTTCGGGAGTGAGTGCGATTTGTCCTGAAAAATAAAAAGTATTTCCTGCTTGTACGGCAGGTGAGTATGGAGCTGCTGGTTTTGCTGCATTTTCTGGGTAGATTGCTGTTATTTTTGTAGTCATATGAAAGTATGTATAAGAAATTATATAAGTATGATACTGTTTTTTTTATGGTTTTGTAAAATAAAAAGAACAGATATTGACAAATTTTATATTTTTTTAGATAATGACTGAGTAAAAAAACAATATATTCTTTCTTAAGAAAAACATGGCTACTTGGGCAGTAAAAAAAGATGATGGAAACGAAACAAATGAGCGACTTATTAAACGATGGAAACGACAAATGAATAACTCTCGGGTTATGCTTAATGTTCGAAACGGTCGATATTTTAAAAAAGCACTTACAAAACGACAAATTCGAGAAGGTGCAGTAATTGCAGATGGATATAGAGCAGAAAATAAAAGAAAAGCATTTTACGCATAATTTTGTTTTGCTTTCTCTTTCATTTAAAAACAGATTTGTAATGAATCTGTTTTTTGTGTTTTTTAATAAAATTATTTAACTATAAGCTGTTGTATGAAGCTTTTTTCAGATGATGGGGGAGAAATCGAAAGTGGTGAAAGAAAAAGAATACGGTTATTACAAAAAGAAATTAAAGAGTATCAAAAAGAGTATTATGAGAATAATATATCAAAAGTATCAGATGAAGTATTTGATGCTCTCTTTTTAGAGCTTAAAACTTTGGAAAAACAATATCCTGAGTGTGTTGTATCAGATTCACCTACTCAAAAAATTTATACTCCACAACAAACGGTTATACAGAAAACAAAGCATATTGTTCCCATGATTTCATTGGGAAATGCATTTACAGATACCGACTTATTTGATTGGGAGGATCGTTTTGTAAAAATTTTAGAGAAAGAAGGGGTGGTGTTTTTAGATGAAGAAGCTCCGCGTTATATTGTAGAACCAAAGTTTGATGGACTTGGAATTTCATGTGTATATGAAAAAGGAAAATTTGTGCGTGCAGTAACACGAGGAGATGGAGAAGAAGGGGAAAATGTAACAGAAAATGTAAAAATGATTTCTGATTACAGTTCCTCTCTCTCTTCTTTGCAAGCTGTAGACAAATATGCAGACCTAGAAACCTTTGAATTGAGGGGGGAGATTGTTATGCGAAAATCCGTATTTTCTGCGGTGAATGCTCAGTTGGAATTGGATAAAAAGAAAGTCTTTTCTACTCCACGAAATGCAGCAGCAGGAAGTTTACGCCAATTAAACCCTGAAATCACCAAAGAGAGAAATTTATCAATATTTTTTTATGAAACTCCTCTTCCTTCGTCTCATTTGCATTTTGGTACATATGAAAAAACACTGAAATTCTTTGAGAAAGAAGGTATTTCTCATTCTAAAGAATATTATGCATGTAACTCTCTTCAAGAAGTTTTATCTGCAATACAAACCATTTCTGATATGCGAGACGGGTTCGATTTTGATATTGATGGGGCGGTTGTGAAGGTAAATAGGTATGCATTACGAAATATTATTGGTGCAACAGGGCATCATCCAAGATGGGCTATCGCATGGAAATTTCCTGCAGTGCAGGTTACAACAATTTTGGAAGCAGTAGAATGGCAGGTTGGAAGAACCGGTGTTTTAACTCCTGTTGCACATTTAAAAGATGTGATGATTGATGGGGTAAAAGTAAATCGTGCAACTCTTCATAATCTTGATTATATACAAGAAAAAGATTTATATATAGGGGATACTGTATTGCTTGAGCGTTCTGGTGATGTTATTCCAAAGATTTTAAAAAGTATTGCTTCTGATAAAAAAAATCCTATATCTCTTCCAGATGTTTGTCCTGTGTGTGGAAGTGTTACTATAAAAAATACTGATGAGGTTGCACTACGGTGTTCGAATGAAGATTGTCCGCAAGTATTAAAGGGGAAATTGGAGCATTTTGTAGGAAAAAAATGTTTAAATATAAAAGGGTTTGGTGCTGAAATATGTGATGATATAGTAGAAAAAAAACTTATTACGCGATTTTCTGAATGTGCAAAAATATATTCTTTTTCTGTTTCGGAGTGGGAACAGATAAAGAATTTTAAGAAAAAATCTATTGATAATATGCTATTGGCACTTGAGAAGAGTAAAAAACAACCATTTTGGAGGCTTATTCATGGAATGGGGATTGCTGGAGTTGGAGAAAAAACATCAAAAACGCTTGCAAAGTCTTACTCAAATTTTTTAGAATTTTCGCATATTTCAAATCGTTCACTCGAGAATTTGAAAAATATTGAAGATATAGGTGAAAAAATAGCACATGAAGTTATTACATTTGTGCAAAAAGAAGATCATCAGGAATTATTTCTTGCCTTGGAGTCTGTCTTTCATACAAGGAATTTTGAAAATACGGCAGAAAGTGATGCTGTGAAAGAAGGGTTTTTGTATGAAAAAAAAATAGTAATTACTGGAGGGTTTTCGCAGTTTACAAGAAATGAGTTGAAAGAATTGGTAGAAAAAAATGGGGGGAGTTGTATGAGTAGTGTTTCAAAAAATACAGATATACTTTTGGCTGGAGAAAAAGCGGGAAGTAAAAAAGTAAAAGCTGAAGAGTTAGGTATTAAAATTGTAGATATTGATGCTTTTCTTCTGTTGATCGAAGCTGAAAAATAAAAAAAAGGGAATCTATTGTAGATTCCCTTTTTTAATAATGATGGATATATTTTTTTATTTTAGCGTTTCAAGTCTTGAAAGAAAATCAATCATTCGTGCTACATATCCCCATTCGTTATCATACCAAAAAAGCATTTGGGCAGTTTTTCCATTTACTACTTTTGTAGAATCAGCATCTAAAATTGAAGATCGAGTGTCTGCAATAAAATCTGTAGATACAAGTGGTTCATATGAAACTCCTAAAATTTCTGGAATTTCTTTCGATTTTTCTTCTATTACTGTGTTTAATTCTTCTGCGGTTACATCTTTAGAAAAATTAATAGTAAGGTCTGAAATACTAGAAGTTGCAAGTGGTACTCGGATAGCCATACCGTTTCCTTTTCCATCGAGTTCTTTTACAACTTTTCCAACAGCACCTGTTGCACCTGTTGTTGTTGGGATAAGATTTTGTACACCACTTCGTGCTTTTCTCATATCTTTTGCAGAGTTATCAAGAAGATTTTGAGAATCTGTATATGAATGAATGGTTGTAAGGAGAAAACTTTCAATTCCAATTGCATCATGTAATGCTTTTAATGGTGCAGCAATACAGTTTGTTGTACATGATGCGTTTGAAAGAATTGTCATATCTGCAGTAATTTCATCATCGTTTGCTCCGAATACATGCATTGCAGATCCATCTTTCATTGGTGCAGATACTAAAACTTTTTTAGCACCAAGGTCTATATGTTTTTGTGCAAAGTTTGCTTTTGTTGCCATTCCTGTTGCTTCAACTACAACATCAATATTAAGTTCTTTCCAAGGAAGATCGTCAATATTTCCAATATTTAAAGATTGTGTTGTAAATGTTTTTCCATTTTTTTTCACAATGATGTTTTTATCATCAGCAGAAATATCAAGAGGTGATGTTCTATAAATAGAGTCTCTTTTAAGAAGATGTGCTCGTTCTGCAGGAGTGTTTCGTCGAGAATTTACTGCAACGATTTCTATTCCTTGAATATCGTTTTCGATTAATTGTCGGTGAAGCATTCGTCCGATTCGACCGTATCCTTGAATTGCAACTCGTAAAGCCATGGGAGGTAAGGGGTAAAAATGTAAGAGAAAACTGCGGTAGTAGTATATCTGCAGTTTTGTGGTTATTATACTATATGTATACAAAAAAAGATAGTCATTATAACTATCTTTTAGAGTGGGTAAGATTACGCAGCAGCTTGTCTTTTTTCTAATTTTCGTCGCATTTTTTTCATTTCATGCTTAGAAGGTTCTTTGTACAATGTTCGAAGTGAGCTCATTGCAACTCGCATTTTAATTGTTTTTACAGCTTTTTTTCCGTTTTTATCAATATATTCAACTTCAACTTTTTTAACTTGAAGGTTTGGAAGCCATCGTCGGATAGTTCTTCTTTTCGAGTGAGAAACATTATGACCAGTTGTTGGTCGTTTCCCTGTAAGCATACATACTTTAGACATTCGTTCGTGTTTTAAATTATAAAAATCTATGGAATTATTTCAAAAAAAACAGATATTGTCAAATAGAATACAAGAAAACTATTATTTTTTTGAAATCGAACATTTAAGGTTATATTAGACCACTTTGTAAAAAAAATTGTTATTCCTTGATTTCCGCCGTTATTATCTCTTGTAATACTATTCGTTTGCGGTTGTTTTATAATTAGCGTACTATAATTTTTGTATACTTTGATATAAAAATTATGAAAAAAATATTACTCCTTGGGGCTCAAGGAATGTTAGGATCGGAAATTTTTAATATTTCTCTTGATAGAGAAGATTTTGAAATTGTTCCATTTTCTCGATTTAATTTAGATCTCACAAAAGAAGAAGAAATTATTGAAAAACTTACTGCTGTTATAGCAGAAAAAAATATAGATGCAGTGGTAAATGCTTCAGCATATACGGTTGTGGATAAATGTGAAAGTGGTAAAGGAGAAGAGCTTTCTTTTGCAATTAATGCGGTAGCTCCACGGTATATAACACAAGCATGTTCAGAGCAAAATATTCCATTGTTTCACTTTTCAACAGATTATGTATTTTCTGGAGATACAAATCAATCGTTTTGTGAAAATGATGATACAGAAAAATTTCCACCAATGAATAAATATGGAATGCATAAGCTTTTTGGGGAAAAAGAAGTGCTGCAATATGACAAAGGGTTTGTATTACGAACTTCATGGCTTGCGGGTCAATATGGGCAAAACTTTGTAAATAAAATGGTACATTTAATGAAAAATGTTTCAGAAATAAAGATAGTGAAAAATGAATGGGGAAGTCCTTCGTTTACACATGATGTAGCAGAAAGTGTTATAAAAATTATGATTTCTGATACTCTTCCGAAAAATAAAATTCTTCACATTGTGAATGAGCGTTCTGGAGAGTATAAAGGAGGAGTTTCGCGACTTGCATTTGTTGAAGAAATTAAAGAGTATCTTGGGTTTGAAACTCGTATTACACCTGTAAAAACATTTGATACAGTAGCAAAAAGACCGATTTCAACAGCATTAAATAATACAATGGCTGAAAAGCTTCCTGATTGGAAAGATGGGTTACATGTATTTTTAGCAAAGGAAAAAGAAAAAATAGAAAAAAAAAGAGCAGTTGAAAAAAAGAAACAAAAAGCTGCAGAGATTTATCGTGCACAACAAGAAAAATTGCGAGCAGAACGAGCAGAAAATACAAAAGAAGAAACTGAGAAATAGTACTATTTAGCGATTGTTATAGGCTATAAACACGATATAAATATTTATAATAAAACAAATGAAATTTTTTTTTGGACTACTTGTAGGAATTGTAGGAGGAGGAGTGTTTTCTTATTTTGTTCCAATTGATTTTGAACAGGATATGGGAAATGAGTATGAATTATCTCAAGCCGAAAATTTTATTGAAGGAGAAAATACAAAAAATAATATTGAAACGAATGAAAGTCAATTTATTCGAATTGATGCAACTGTAGAACCAAAAAAAATTACTTCTTTTGATGCGTCAATTATAGAAAAAGTTTCAGATAAAAAATTTCAACAAGTGTATTCTTTGTTGAAAAGAAATTATTATCAGCCTGAAGATATTACAGATGAAAAGATTGAAGAGTGGTTGATTCGTGGGTTATTATATTCTGTTGAAGATCCATATACGGATTATTTTAATGAAGAGCAAAGTGAGGAATTCAAAGAAGATATGAAAGGAGATTTTGAAGGGGTTGGAGCTGTTTTAGAAAAAAGAAAAAAGAGTTTATATGTAACAGAAGTTCTAAAAAAAAGACCTGCTGCAAAAGCAGGATTATTACCTGGTGATATTATTGTTGAGGTTGATGGAAAGTCTGTACGAGATGAAACTATTTGGGATACAATATTGAGAATTCGTGGAGAAAAAGGAACAGATGTAACTCTTAAAATTGTGAGAGGAGGAGAGTCTAAAGATATTACAATTACACGAGCAAATATCCATGTTGAAAATATTACATTTGAAATGTTGGGAGAAAATTCGAATATTGCATATTTTGATATTTCACAGTTTGGAGATACATTAAATGATGAATTTGAGAAAGCGTACAAACAATTTCTACAGAATAAATCTGAGAAAAATATATCAGGAATAATATTAGATTTACGATATAATGGTGGTGGGTATTTAGATGGAGCGGTAAATTTAGCATCATATTTTTTAGAAACAAATGTTGTTATTTTACAAATTGAAACGAATAAAGGAATTGAAAGTGTATTACAATCAAAGCAATTATCAGTTTTTTCTGGACTACAAAAAGATACTACTACGCCAATTGTTATTTTGGTGAATGGAGGAAGTGCGAGTTCTTCGGAAATTTTTACCGCAGCATTGCAAGAGCATAAACGAGCAATTGTTGTTGGAGAAAAAACATTTGGAAAAGGGGTGGTGCAACAGCTCTTTCCTTTAGGAGGTGGAAGTGATGAATTTATAAAAATTACTATCGCAAAATGGCTAACTCCAAATAAAAAAAATGTAACGCATGAAAATCCTATAGTTCCAGATGAAATAGTGGAATGGGAGAGATCTGAGCGTACAGATAAAGAGTTTGCATCAGGGTATGATCCACAGTTGGAACGAGCAATAGAGATACTTGAAAAATAGAGAAAATATAATTAGAGTTGAGAGATAGTGTTATTAAAAGTATAATAGATTTATATATATTTTAGCCTAAAGTTTATGTGTGGAGTTTTTGCAATTTCAAGTGCGGATATAAATAATGCAGGTGAAAAAGTGATTGAAGGGTTAAAAAAGTTGGAATATCGAGGATATGATTCTTGGGGTGTTGCAACTTCACATGAAATGAAAAAAGAAGTAGGAAAAATTTCATGTGCAACAGTGGTATTTAAAGAAGATTCAAAGGCAATTGGGCATTCGCGGTGGGCAACGCATGGGGGAGTAACATCAGAAAATTCACATCCTCATACATATAAAACGGTAACACTTGTGCATAATGGAATTTTTGAAAATTATCTTTCTGCAAAAAATCGCTTACTTCAAAAAGGAGAAAAATTTCTTTCGGATACAGATTCTGAGGTTATTGCTCATTTAATTCAAGAACAGCTCGATTTATCACATACTCCTGAAACAGCAATTCAAAATGTTTCACAGTCCATAACAGGGAGATTTTCTATTGTTGTAATGATAGAAGGGGTTGAAGAGATTTTTGTTGCACGAAGAGGTTCTCCGTTAATTATAGGAAGGGGAAAGGGGGAACTTTCAAAAACAACTTTTATTGCATCAGATATTCCTGCTTTTCTTGAGTATACAAATGTAGTGAATTATATTGATGATGATGAAATGGCTATTATTTCAAATGAATCGGTACAGTTTTATAACTTGCTTTCTGGCGAAGAAATAGAAAAACGAAATATTGAAGTTTCGTGGAAAGAGGAAGTTGCGGATAAAGGAGATTATAATCATTTTATGATTAAAGAGATTTTTGATCAAAAGCAATCTCTTATGTCTGCTATAAATCATACAGAAGAAGAAATTCAAGAGTTTATATCGGTATTACAGTCTGGAAATGGAGTCTATATGGTTGCATGTGGAACAGCACATAAAGCATGTATTGCAGCAGAATATTATTTTTCACAAATAGCAGGGCGAAAAATAAATGTTGTGCCTGCGTCTGAAATGCCAGCATTTGAACGATTTATCAATAATAAGACAGTGTTATTTGCAGTATCGCAAAGTGGAGAAACGGCAGATATTTTAGAAGTACTCGAATTTGGAAAAAAACGAGGAGCAAAAGTTATTTCTATTACAAATGTTGAAAGTTCGTCTATTGCACGAATTTCACAAAATCATTTGCCGTTGCGAGCAGGAAAAGAAAAAGCAGTAGCTTCAACAAAGGCAACAACTTCTCAAATGGCTCTTTTATTATTATTAGCATATGCGGATAATAATCGATTAAATGAGGGAAGGTTAGTCTTACAGAGCTTAGCATCAAGTGTAAATGATTTATTAAATCCTCGGTATGAAGAATATATTAAGTCGGTAGCAGAAACATTACATGATTGTCGTAATATTTTTATAATTGGAAGAAATTCATTGTTTCCAATGGCATTGGAGTCAGCAATTAAAATTATGGAGGTGTCATATATTCATGCACAGGGGTTCGCTGCAGGTGAAATGAAACATGGTCCAATTGCTTTAATAGAAAAGGGAACTCCATGTATTGTTTTAGGGTGTGATAGTGAAACAATTTCAAATGCTATGGAATTAAAATCGAGAGGTGCAAAAATTATTGGAGTATCGAATAAAAATAATATTTTATTTGATCAGTGGTTAAAAATTCCATCTGCAGGAACTGCAATTTCTATTGCTTCCTTGCTTCCAATACAAATTTTGTCATATTATTTAGCAACGCTTCGAGGGTTAAACCCAGATATGCCACGAAATTTAGCAAAAAGTGTAACGGTAAAATAAGCTATTTGTTTGAGTACTATACTGAAAAAAAAGAGAGTCAAGTTGATTTTCTTTTTTTTTGATATAGTACTAGATTTTTATTGTATTTATGTGTATAATGATTTGATATTTAACATAAATACCATACAGCACACATATTTGTATTGTCGGCATAGTAGAGGAAATGCTCTTTTTGGTGAAACAAGGGTAGTATTTGTGGAAGTTCGTCTTGCTGATGGAACAGAGGTTATGAGAAATGCAAATGGGGCAGAGTGTAAATTGGAAAATCTACAGGAAATATCAGAACAAATGAAGAGGGGAACTGAAGAAAAGCTTGCATTGTTTGGAGAAAAGTCTAATTTGGTATGCTTGCAATCAGAGGTTGATCAATCATTTTCTGATATTCCTGCTTTTCCTGAAGATGATAGTATCGATAATACTGAAAATAAAGGGGGGAGTAAAAGCGTGTCAAATGTAGAAAAATTGTACAGAAGTGATGGAGGAAAAGAATTATATGAAATTTTGCATAGATTTGGAGATGTGCGAACGAATAGTAATGCACGGTTATTTGTAAATATGTTATCTGATGATATTCAGAAAAATGCAAAAACTGGAATAACTATTGATAATTTACAAGATACATGGCTTGGGAATAACGATGAAAAAAGTGTAAAAAGAGGTGTTTTTAACGCAATTCATCCGAAAGGTAATAACGGAGGAGGAAAGATTCAGAACTCAACATTTCTAGAATATAAAAAAGGAAAAGATTCAGTGCAAGCGTTTGTATCGAAGAAGACATTGTTTTTGCGAGATTTTTCAGAAGAGTATACTGAAAAGAGGCAAAATTTAGCACAAATACAACAGCAGTTTTTTGCAACGCTTCCTTCTATTGAGAATGATGCAATATCAAATTTGCAAAAGAAGGGATTATTTTCTGAAATTCCAAATTTATATACCTTTTTGCAGACAAAAATAACAAAACCACAAACTCCACAGTTATCAAATAATACATCAACTTCAACTGAAGCAGAGGGAGTTTTTGAAGGCTTGAGTAGTGCTGTTATTGAAAAAGAGTTGAAAAAAATTAATATTCTCCAAAGAGATGGAGTGGTTCAGCATTCAGAAGAATTTCCAAGTGGATCAATACTTACAGATGGAGAAAAACAAATATTACAAGAGTATAAAAACATTTTAGAAGGAATGCGAAGCATAAATCTTCTGAAACAAAAGAAAAATATACTTGAAAAAGTTGATGTAGATAATAATGGAGGAGATGCTATTGATTTCGTGAATACAAAGATTTCAACCATAATAAATAGAATTAAGGAACTCAAGCACAAAAAATTGATCGCAGAAAATGAGTATCCTGTTAATGACAATAAAATTGCATTATTAGAGCAAGATATTCGGTATTTACAAGAAGAAAAAGACTTTTATAAAGATCTGCAGGATATGACTTCTTCATTAAACCCTATGGGGTCTCTATATGATGATATTTTTGAGCATGTGTGGCGTGATGGAAAAATTGTCGCAACAAAGGTGAAAAATATGAATGATACAATTTCTGATTTACATGAATATAGTGAATGGATTATGAAAACACTCTTTGAGGGGATTCCTACTCCATCAAATCCAGATGTTCGTGCAGTGCTTGTTTCAAGTGCATATCGTGGAAATTTTTCTCCACAACAATTGAATGAAGTGTTGTTAAATATGTATCATGGGAAAAAAAATATTGCTGAGTTTTATGAACAAGTTGCAACAGTAATGTATGCATCAGACGATGGGCAAGCACAGGAAGACTTTTTAGCGTATATTTCGAGCCATACGGAATTTTCTGCAATATCTTTTAAACTTCATGAGGCATCGTTTTTTTGGAATGATACGCTTGCAGGAAATACTGCACATTTCGACGAGTCGAACCCTCTTATTTTAAGAGAGGAAAATAGCCGTGAGGAATTTAAAAAAAATTGGGGCTTTAATATACGCTTAGCATATGCAGAGTATAAAAAATTACGAGTGTATCCAGTAAAACCATCAGAGGATAATTTACAAAATTCTCTTAAAAAAAATAATCAGGTTTTAGATATATCATTGTGGATTACAAGAGATAAAGAAACGCAAAAAAGTATGGTAAATGATTCGCCAGAAATGAAAAGTTATTTATCTCAATTATTGCAAAAAAGTTTACGAATATCTTCTGATGAAGAAATAGGAGAGAAGATTGATTCTCTGGAAATTACAGATGAAAAAAAAGCAATATATAAAAAAATTATTGCGGGAGAGTGGCAAAAAGATGATGCAGAAGTGATGGTATTTGTACAAACACTGAAATCAGAATTTACAGAAGAAGAAAAAATAGACCAGCGTTTTGCTCTTAAGAATAGTCGAGTTGCTGTAGAATCTGTAGTAAAAAGTTTTGATGATGATGGGAGTACAATAATGGAAAGTGTTTCGTATATATGGGATAGGGCAACAAGTTTAGATCCAACATATGTTGGAGTGGTTGGTCTCTTTGCATATTTAATGATGAAAGATAATTCTGGAGAAGAGAAGTCAGGATTATTAAGTTTGTTTAAAACAGTGGCATGGGGAGCAGGGGGTGCTGCTCTTATCAATTCTGTATCTGATGATATGTTTGATGTTGATCTTTTTGCAAAAGGAAAAGAATTGATTATGGGAGAGGATAAAAATATGCAATTTAGTCCGTCTGGAGTTGCATTGCTAGAGATGAAAAAAGTACCAGAAGAAAACGAAGATATGGATTCAAAAGAATTTAAAAGAGCGGGTGTTGCATTAAGTAATGGAAATGTAAAAGAAACACTTGATTGGTATACACATTGTCAAAAGTTGCAAGCTGATCCGAATCGATCTGTAAACGATACAATATATACACAGAAATTACCAAGTGGTATTAAGCATCTTATTTCTCATATTTATGCAGATGAAGGTTCTGTTGGGGCTGGGCATTCTAAAGAAGATGCAGCACATAAAGTCTTTACATTTTTAGAGTTGTATTTTAAGAGTGTTTCGTTGCAGTTACATCCAAATGCTGGGGATGGGGCAGGAAATGCGAATATGGGGTATACCTCTATTGCTGATGAATTTTATTATCCTGATGAAAACGAGAATAAAACATATACAGAGGTTGGAACAGATATTCTGAAACAAGGGTATACAATGGGAGAGGTAATGCGGGCACGAGTTGCGAGAGAGTCTATTCTTAAATTTGATGATGAAATGAATTCTATAGCAGATGCTGTAGGTGTTGGAGCACAGAGTACAAGTGATTTTGTTGGTGATGTAGTAGCATCTGTAGGAGATAAGAATGAAAATACAGTACAAACAGATGAAAAAATACAGAGAAATATACAGAGAAATGCATAGAGAAATACGTAGAGAAATACAGAGAAAAATATAAATGATGAGACGGATAGAATATGAAATATTATTTTGAAACAAATTTTTATAGATACCTAATGAAATGAGTATACAAAGAGAGTGTAAACACAGTATAATGTGTATGATTTTCCCGTCGTAGTACGAGTTTACGGAACAATTTAAAACTTTCTATTACAACTTACAGGGAACAGATCTTTCTTTTGTACCGTGGTGCAAGGTCGTTCGTTCCATTCTTGGATTACTCTGTTTGTTTTAAATTATAACCGTTCGTCTATTGAGGGGATTTTCTTTTATCCGAATTTTCCTCTACATATAGTTATATTATGGCAATAGCATCATCTTTAGACTCCTCTCAGCACGCAACAAAAAACAATAATACACTTAAGGAAGGGGTTACAGAAAAAAAACAACATATTACAGAAAAAAAATTTGAGCGTGGTTTGCGTCCAGAAAGTTTTTCAGAATTTATTGGGCAAGAAACACTTGTGAATAATTTACAAGTGTTTATTTCTGGGGCAAAAAAAAGAAAAGAACCGTTATCTCATATGCTGTTATCTGGTCCTCCTGGGCTAGGAAAAACAACATTATCAGGAATTATAGCATATGAAATGGGTGGAAATTTGCGTATTACTTCTGGTCCAGCATTGGAAAAAAGTGGAGATTTGGCAGCACTTTTAACATCATTAAAAGATAATGATATTTTATTTATAGACGAAATTCATCGTTTAAAAAAACCATTAGAAGAAATGCTTTATTCTGCAATGGAGGATTTTGCGATAGATTTAATTGTCGGAAAAGGAGCTGGTGCAAAATCGATGCGTCTTTCTTTACCTCCATTTACACTTATTGGAGCAACAACAAAATTGGGAAGTATAGCAGGACCATTGCGTGATCGATTTGGAAATATTGCGAAGTTTCAATTTTATGAAGAAAATGAAATGCAAAAGATTGTGGAACGAACTGCAAAAATATTAGAAATAGGTATTGAACCGAATGCGAGTAAAAAAATATCGCTTGCATCTCGTTCTACTCCTCGAATTTCGAATAGAATAGTGCGACAATTGCGAGATTTTGCACATGCGGAAAATCTCAGTGTGATAAATGATGAAACATGTCGTATTGGGTTTACTGCATTGGGGATTGATAATTTAGGATTAGATGAGCATGATCGAGAGTATCTTCGTTTAATTGTAGAAACATTTGGAAATCAGCCTGTTGGAATTTCAACACTTTGTGCTGCATATTCAGAAGAAAAAGAAACAATAGAAGAAATTATTGAACCATATTTATTGCAAAAAGGATTATTGAGAAGAACTCCTCAGGGGAGAGTGGTTACAGATGCTGGAAAAGAAGTGGTGGTATAAAAACTGTAGCAGGTATTAATTTTTACTAAACTCAAAAATATATTTGAGAGAAAACATATTGTTATTAAATTGTTTACAACATTTTTTGCATGCAATATGTTGTGTTTTAAAGAAGGTTTTTTGCGGAAGGGTATTTCGCTGTATTTCTGTTTTACATATTGCGTAATTTTTGCATCGCCCAGTGTATTTTAGCATTGGTGTTGTTATTTCTGACCCATAACATCGTTGTGGGGTTTGTCCAAGAGAATGCATGATATCTTTCCATTTTTTTCCGTGTCCTGCACTGTGTCCTGCGAGAGCATGGGCTATTTCATGGAGAAGTGTTTCGGTGACATGTTCTCTGGAGTTGAGCTCTGTAATATGTTTTGAAAGGGATATTATTTTATGGGTATAGTTACATAATCCAAATCGTTTTTTTGCACGGTCAAATTGGAATTTCCAGCCTTTTTGTTCGAGTCCGTGTAAAAATAATAATTCATTTGCCAATATTTGTGCATGAAATATGTTCATAGTTTTTGTGGTGCGTAACTTGTTGTTGTAAAATTTTTAGTGTTTTTTGAAAGCGAAAATTTCTGTGTTTTTTCAATAAAAAAAGTTTTGTATACAGGTTGTTATTATCAATATGTATATATTGTATTGAAAAAGAAATATTGTAGAGTAAAGAGAGGGTTTGTATCGCTTCTGTACAATATGTACGAAGTGCTATATCAAAAATAATGAGTTTTTTATGCTGAGAAGCCGTATATTTTTTATTCATATAAGCAGAATAGAGTATTTCTATGATATATGAAGTGATGAGTTTTTTGAATTTTTTATTTAAAAGAAACCATGTTTTTTTGGTATAAAAATTAGAATGGCTTCCTGAGTAAAATAAAATTTTTTGTAATTTTTGCGTATTTATGTTTTGTTTTTGGTGTATCGATTTTACAAAATCATCTATATTGATGTATTGAATATAGTTTTTATGAAATTTTATTGTATGAAGCGTATGTATTAATTTTTTGCAAAAAGTTGTTTTTCCTGTTCCAATTTTCCCTGATACACATATAATTTTCACTATTGTCGTGGTAAAAATCCATTTTCACTTCCATACTTCCATACATGTTGGTTTACCATTTCACTTAAAATTGTTTCCATTTCGTTACTATCGGTAAGTCGTTGAAATTTTGTAAAGTTTGTTTTGTATTTTCTCAGTATTTGTTCGGCATTTTGTGGGTCTGCTATATTAGAAAAGAGTGTTTTTCCGCCAGACATTGTAAATATTTCTATTTGTCCATAGTTAAATATTGTTTGTAGTATTCCATCGGTAGAGATATTAAGCTCTTTCATGTCTTCGTACTCTATTCGAGAAGATTCTTTTTCAAATATTCCATGCCATTGCACATGAATAATTGAGTAATTTGTAATAAGTATTACATCAAAATACCAGTCGATAATATGATATATAATCCATGAAAGAGAAATTATTATCCATGCTGTAGCCCACCACCAGCTGTAATTATATCCTAAATTATGAGCATAAAGAGTTATAGATATTGGAATGAAGAGGCCTATGATACTCCATGAAATAAACCTTCCCCACATTTCAATTGAATGTCGATGGAAAATTTCAAAAAGTTTTTCACCAGTATCAAGGTGTTCTTTAAATATATATTTTTGTAAAAACAGCATGAGGTTATGAGAGAGTTGTAGTATAGGCTTGTTGCTGATTGGTATATGTTTTTAATAAAAGAGCTTTCATTTTTTTCATATTTGCAACATTGCTAAATGTAATAGCATGTTCTTTTGCGCCTGTATCTATATGAAATGTTCCTGAATTTAGAAAAAAATTTACTATACCAAATGCACTTGGGTGAATTTCTTTTATGGCTGGAAAAGGAGTAGTTATGATATCTGATCCGAATATATGAGCATCAGATATAACAAGTCTTTTATTTGTTATATAAATTATATCATAATGAAAATCTATCCAGTTTTTACTAAAAATCACTACAGCAATAAGAAGGGGTAATAGTGCTATGATTATACTTATAGTATTATATGTAAATATTGTGAATACGATAATGGAAAGCGTAGTAAAGAAAAAAACGGGAAGAAGAGAGAAAAAGAATATAATAGGGTGTTTTTGAATAATTCCTATTATTTCTTCGTTATCTCCTTTTTCAAATTCACCATGAGATGTAAGTGTTGAAATATTATTCGCTATAGAATCTCTTTCATTTTTATAGATAAAAAAGAGTTTTATAATTCGAATGAGTCGAATTGTAAGTAAAAGAGGTATAGATGTGTTTATGATTCCATAGTGAGATAATAGAAGTGGTCCTATGGCGATAATATCAATGATTCCAGAGAATGAAAATATATAGCGAAGTCTGTTTTCTGAAGACCATAATCGTATAATATATTCTATTGTGAATATTATGGCAGTATAGAATTCAATGGTATGAAGAATGGGGTAAGAATCTGAAAAATAATCAATAAAAAAAAGAGGAGTAATTGCCACAGTAACAATAATAAGTATTGCTATAAATCCATCAAGAAGTATTGATGCTTTATTATCGTTGTAATGAAATATTTTATTGAAGAGTTTCCATATTTTTGTATTTTTTAGCATAAAAAAGGAAAAGATATATAAGTTGAGATGTATTGAGTATACGACCGAATCAATAATAAATGCAAATATTGGGATATGTAGGTATTAAGATTCTATTGAATATGATACTACAGAAGAAAAACTCAAAAGAAAATTCTTTTGAGTTTTTATATTATGCGAAGATTATAGTTTTTTAAAAAATTATTTTCGAATTCCTAATGTTTCCATAAGTTTAGCTGCAGCTTCTGGTTGTTTTTCTTTGTAATTTTTCAACAGTTTTCGTCGTTTCGAAACCATTTGTAAAAGACCTCTTTTTGAATGTAAGTCTTTTTTATTTACTTTTAAATGCTCTGCTAAGTGAAGAATTCGTGCAGTTAAAATAGTGATTTGAACTGAGTACGATCCTGTATCTTTTGCATGAATTTGTGCATCTGAAATCAATTTTTTTTTGTCCATAGTGTAAGGTTAAATGTCGAGATATTTCGTAGTATATACCAAATTATCCGTATTATATGAAGAAGTATATCTTCTTCTCAAAAAATTATTACAAAAAAAATATATAAAATCAATACCTTTGGCTTGATTTTTAAGGAAAATAGTATGGATAAAGGCTTGGAAGAATGAAAAGAGTATGATATAATACTCTGAATAATTCCTAGAATAGTTTTATGATAAAGGAATATTTACGACACACATATTAAAGATATAATTACTTATTTATGAAAAATACACTTTCTTTTCAGTTTTATTTTCATTATTTGCACCGCTATTTTCGTGAGAGTGTATTCTCATTTTTTTATTGTATTGGAATAAGTATTGTCTTTTCTTTTTTTCTTTTTACAGGTGTATTTGCACAGTCTTCTTCTGCAACACTAGTATTTCAATCGTGTGAAAATGTAGTATGTACAGATATAGAAAATGGGATATTGGAACAAAAATTTGAAATTGGAGACCAATTGCCAATGCGAATTGTGATTAAAAATCCAGAAAATGCACCAGTATTTTCTGTGCAAAGTTGGGTAAAATTTAATGCATCGGTAGTTGGAATTTCAGGATTAAGTGCAGATGAAAGTGCATTTGATCTTGCAGCTCCAGGAGAATTTAAAGCGGTAAATTCTGATGGTGAATTACGAATAGGGAGAGCAACTACAGGGTCTGCAAGTAAAGATTCAGAAATTATTGTGGCAGATTTTATTGTAGAAATTAAAAAAAATCCAAATCTTTCAACTCTTCAATTTCTTGATTTTAAAAAAGATGCTATCGGGAAAACATCTATAGTTACTATTCAGGGGAATATTCCCGCAAATATACTTGAGGAAAATCCAAAAAATCTTGTATTTAAAAATTTAAAATCAGCACCTCTTTCGGTAGAAACTGTGCAGAACAATACATCTGTACAGGGATTGGGAAATGGGGAAGTAAGTGTGTTGTCTCAAAATAATACACTTTCTCAAAATACTGCAGTAGATATTTCTGCTCATAATATATCTATTTCTGTAGAAGGAACAGACGAAACGGTTACATCGTTACCTCAGCCTTCTGGGTTTCGAACACGAACATTTTCTGATGGTCGAGTAGAAATGATATGGGAGTTGGATCAGGATACAGCAGTAAAAGGGTATTATTTATATTATTCTAATGTTTCTGGAACCTATATGCATAGAAGAGATATGGGGAAAACGAATGTGTATACATTTGATAAAGATTTTTTCAAGCAAGGGAAAAAAGTATTTTTTGCAGTGCAGGCATATTCAAGTAATGGAACAGTATCTGATTTTTCAAATGAAACATTTGTGATAACTGGAGAAGAAGGAAGTGCTTCTCATCCATTTTTCGAGCAGATCTTCCCTGATGCAGAAAAAATAGGTGAAGATATTGAAAAAAATAAAGCGTATTATGTGCAAGCAGGAGAAAGTAATGAAAACAGTGGAAATGCTGGTGGAGTATCAGCAAATTTTTCAACAGTGCAAACTGCAGGTAATAAAAATAGTGTTATTGTTGGAAATAAAACTATTGAGTCTGGAAGTCGTTATGAAGTATTTCTTCTATTATTAGGATTAGTTATGATTATGGGGTCTGGAGGATTTATGCTATTTGCACGACGAGAGCGTTAGGGAGTATACTGTGAGTATTCTATAATATTGTGTAATGCAAAAAATAATAAATATACATTCTTCGGTTTCGATACAATTTCATTATACGCAAAATATGTGTGTAACAGAGTCTCGACTTGTGTATAAAGGAATACTTGAAGGGTATAAAGAACAAGAAAATTTTAAAGCTTCTGTAAAAAAAGAAGAATTAAAAGATAAAAAATTACGAGCAAAGGCGTATAAAAGAGAAGAGCGAGAATTGCAAAAAAATATAAAAAAATTATGTACACTTTCTGGAAAAAAAGAAAAAAATCGTTTGGAGAAAGAGGTGTATTCGCAAATTCTTTTCTTGGAAAAAGAAGGTGTATTTTCTGTTATTTCACAAAATATTCTTAACAATATAGGGAAAAAAAAAGAGAAAGAGTTTGCACAGGATATTGTAGAAAACTTTAAAGAAAGGTATGAAAAACAAAATGATAAAAAGGTTGATAGATTGCTTGCAAGTATTCATGCAGAGAAACCTTTTATTGAAAATGAAATAGAGATTATTGCAGAAGTTGGGGTAGGAAAAATACTTTCTGTGTTATCGGGAAAGGTAGAAAGAAATAGCTTTTTTACATTGTTTTCAAAGATTACAGATTCTGATGAGTTATATGCTTCGTTAGATGGAGATTTAACAGATTTATTGGAAGATGAAGATATTTCAACACATCATAAAGATATTATTTTTACTGTATTTATAGAGTTATATTGTGTTGAAAAGAAAATATCAGCAAAAAAAAGAAAAACAGTGCAATCAGAAATTATAGCAGAAAAAAACATGCATGAGTTTGATTATATAAAAAACTTTTTAAAAACACTGAAAAAAGAAAAAGATACGATAAAAGAATTGGTGAGAAATACGCTTCCTGAAGATACAGATGATTTGCGAGAGAGGGATAGTGCACGCCAGAAAAAAGAAGAAGAAATGCTGAATTCTGTTAGAAATTTGTTGGGAGAAGAGAGTGCAAGAGAGGCACAAAAAAAGATGGATGAATATGCAAAAACAGACTATGAAAAACGACAGATAGCATATTTTAAATATATAAACGAAGAGATAAAACCATCGCTGGAGATGATTAAAAAAAGAGAGATAAAGAGTGTAAAAGAATATGTACGCAAACAGCAAAAAGTACTAGAGTTTTCTTTTTCTGTAATGCCAGCACTTTCAAAAGAACAGCAGCAGCAAAAACAAAAAAAAATAGCAGAAGAGTTTGGAATTTTTTATGAATATTTAGACGCATTAGCATTGTCTGAACAACAAAATTCATATTTGCCGATTATAGATTTTTTAACAGATGGAGGGCGAACAAAGTCTCAACGGGAGGCCATGCGAAATTTACATATATTTACAGAAGAAGATATTGCAATTCTTAAAGAAGTTGAATCGAAGCGACTTATTTTTAGAGATGTTCTTGAATCTCAACGATTACAATATTCTGAAGATACATCGTCTTTAAATGTTATATTGGAATCATCTCAATATAAAGCATTAAAAGAAAAAGATCCAGAATGTACAGATGAGTTATTGTCTTTTATGCAAGAAAAAAATATCCTTACAGATGAAGGAATTATTGCAATTTGTGGAAAAGAAGATGCGAGTTATCGTCCAGAGTATTTTATGAAGGCGTATAATTTTTTAGAATCTGAACTTGGGGGGCGAAAAAATAAACATGTTCTCAATAAGCTTATTGAAGATGTGCATGAGACTGCATTGCCAAAATATGTAATAGAAAAATATGGAAAAGTAGTATCAAAAAGTGGGAAAATATCAGAGAATATATATGCGTTTTTTAGCACACCGCGTTTAAGCAATGGCTTAGGTGATATTATACATTCTGTATCAAAAGTTTCTACAGATATTGTTGAGTATTCAAAAGAGACAGGAAAATTTTCTGAAAAGGGAATTATGGGAGAATTGAAAGAAACATATGCATTTTTTTCAACAATAGAGAAATTAATAGAACGCAAGAAAGAAGCTATTCGAGAAATAGGGAAAATGTTGCATGCAGTGGTACAAGAATCAGGAAATATGAAGACTTCGTATACATCTGAGATACAAAAAATTTTGAAGGAGCTTGAAGAAAACTATACCGCTCTTCAAGATGATGTACGCAACAGGAAAGTTCCTTCTTCGATAGCAGCACAACGCTATGTTTCACAAGAATTAAAAAATTTTATTGATGAGGCAACAACAGACGACGAAAAAGAATCTCGTTTAGAATTGGTAAATGCAGAAATTAAAAAATTGGCACAACAGTTTAGTGAAGAAAATTTGCAAAATTTGCTTGCAGATGCAAAAAATGCATTAGAAAAAGATACAGAAGAGAAAACAGGTGGGAAATATTTATATACACTGTTAACCGGTTTGGATACAAAAAGATTGGAAAAACGCACTATTTCTATTGCGGAAAAAATTCTATTTGACTTGATTGCAGAAAAGAAGGGAGTATCTGTTGAATCGATTGTAGCATTGCAAGATTTAATGAATACAGAAAATTCGTATGGTGAGCCATATATTATTGAAGGAGAAAGTACAGCATATTATCCAGAAAAAAATCAGATAGAGCTTGAATCTCATATTTTTGTAGAAGTAAAAAAATTTGATATACAGAGTGATGTAGAAATGTTGCAGTATTCTGCAGAAACAAAAGATTTTTATGAAAATTTAAGTAAAGTTTTTCATGAACTTGGGCATAGTATGGTTGCGAAAAAAGGGCTTATGCGTGTGCGATTTTCTAGTATTTTACAATCGGAATTTGGGAACGATTATGGAGAATTTACAGAAAAAGTGGATACTGTTTATGGGTATGAAGCATCAGAAGACAATATGGAAGAGTTGCTTGTGGAGATTGGAGCATTATTGCAATTTGAACCGCAAGTAAGAGCAAATTTTATAGAAAAGGATTCTGTTATAGATGCTGTATTTTCTGCTGTAAGTGAGTCACAATTACAACGAATATTTTCGTTTGAGTCGTATGACGAAGTGGAGAAAATTATGAAGAAAAAACATTTTTCTGGAGATGGTCGGAGTAATGATGATACAAATAGAGAAGCTATAGAGTATTTTGAAAGAGAATCAAAAAAACAAGAAGCAGAACAAGAAAGAGAAGAGGAAAAAATAGAAGATGCATCATTTTATACAGAAGAGAAGCATCAAGAGAAAAAAGAGGAATTTGATAAGATTTTATATGGAGATACTGGGAAATATGAAAAAGCAATGGATAACACATTGGTTGGATATATAGAGCTATTAGAAGATGCATTGTCGTATGTAGAAGGTCCAGCGAGATCTGTGTTAAAAGGTATTGTAAAAGATAGTAAACAGGGGCGGAAAATTTTAGAATCATATTTTGGAAGTCGGTCAAAAATAAAAACAGAGAAAAGAGCTGATACTGTAATTTCTTATGCAGAAAAGCTAAAAGCGCAAGTGGTAGAATATAGTCATGAGTTATCTCGTTTTTATGTACAGCCAGGAAGTGTATTATCTCGTATCTGGAAAAATACAAGTTTTTTAACAGGGGATAATGTTGTAGATATTACAAAACAGTGGTGGAATTATTTTTTACGAAGACATGCACGAAAAAATAAAGAACGAGTAGGAAAAGTGGGTGCTGCAATGGCACAAGGAATTGCTCCTGGGCTAGCAACCGATTTTACAAAACAGGAAAATAGTGCACAAGATGAAGAAATGTCTGAATATAAAGGGTCGTATGAATTGTATGATGATGGAGATTTAGTGAATGAAATATTTTCTATTGGACATGAGGATTCTTTTAAGGCATATATGACAGAAATGTCTGAGCGGGGCTTAATAGATTGGGCGCGAAAAGATGAAGATGGAAATAGGGTTTATGCAAAAAAATTAAATTCTTATGGATCACATATTCGTTTTTATGAAAATGATTTTTTATTTAAAGACGGAGAAGAAACAGCATTGAATCATAAATTTCAAAAAGCCTTTTTAGATGTTTATGGTGAAGATGATTTATTTTATAGTTTTTATTCTACAAATAAAAATGCAATAGGTTCAAAGACAGATGATGCTGTTTCTGTTGCAGCTGTGCGAGGTGGTCAGCCTCAGCAAATGCTTGAGTGGTTGTATAAACACAAGCATGGAGAATTTGTGAATCCAAATGTATACGAAGGGTTTATAAAGCTTATGATTGGTGATGGAACAACGGATCCTGCAAATTATATTTACTATTTAATAGCTGGGGTGAGTCATGGGCTTTTAGATATTGGAGCATTTAATCGCTTTTATGGGTATACAGGAAATACATTTCCTCCGTTTAATGGACTTGCTAACTATTCAAAGGCTGATGCTGATAAAGCAATGAAAGCTGTAATGACAAAAAGTGATGGAACGGAATACAATATTTGGGATGGACCTCCTCCAATATGGGGGACTTGGGTGCATGCAAATATAATGACTCTTCCTTCTACTATAGCAAGAACTTTTATAAATTTAGGGCAAAAAGGTGCGGGGAAATTTGATCATGATAATGGAGGTCTTTTGGGATCGGTTGGACGAGCAGATACTGCTGGGCAAATGTTGGCACAGGGTTCAGCAGGAACCTTAGAAACAAAATCAACGATTTATAATCAAATAATATATGGACAGGTTCAGCATATATTAGGGTTGTCAAATACGGATACTGATGATGATGATAATAATCATTTTAACTTTGGTATCTTACAAAAATCTATTGCACGACAATCTGGATTTTTTTCTGCAACAGATGCTATTATTAGTTCTCGTCTTGATTCTGGGAAATCAAAATTTAAAGCGACAGATGATTTTTTAAAAGATACTCCTCGTTCAGGAGGTGGGTATAATGAGGGGTTAGATACCGAATCATATTTGAATATGGGGCGTGCGATTTATTCAAATGTGTATACAGAAAAATTTAAAGAACTTGCAGATACATTTTTATTCGCAGGAAATTATGATCATGATGCAGATGGATTTAAAAAACGATGGGAAGAGTTGCGAAATGATAGCTATGTACGAGATGTAATTTTTAAAGGAGAAGCTGTTCCAGTCTTAAAAACAGCCGGAAATATTGATCAACAATATGCAATTATCTGTAATAAAATTTTTAATCATTTCTTTTTAGAGCATCCAGATGCAAAAAAAAATGTTTTATCTGTGGTGAAAGCAGCACAAGATATATATTTTGGAAAGGGAATTGTTGGTATAGAAGGTTCGGAAAATTGGGGAGTAGATACAGGAGATATTCCAGAATCTTTTAAAGAAAATTATAAAAAATTACATGGGGTATATCCATAAAAATATATCTCGACAGAGTGGGCTATAAGTATTAAGCTTTGTATGATAAAAAAAGAAGAAAACTTATCATCTTATTATTTCACACTACAAAACATGGCAAAAAAGAAAGAAGAAAATAACAAAAATCTTGCATTAGATGCAGCAATTTCACAAATTCAAAAATCATATGGAGAGGGTTCTATTATGAATCTTGCAGATGCAAAAAGTATGAATATCGAAACAATTTCAACAAGTTCAATTGGGTTAGATATTGCATTGGGTGGTGGTATTCCAAAGGGGAGAATTATTGAAATTTATGGACCAGAAAGTTCTGGAAAAACAACGCTTACATTGCATATTGCTGCAGAGTGTCAAAAGCAAGGAGGAACAGTTGCATTTATAGATGCAGAACATGCACTTGATCCAGAATATGCAAAAACAATTGGATTAAATATTGATGATGTAACAATTTCACAACCAGATTCAGGAGAACAAGGGCTTGAGATTGTAGAAATTTTAACACGATCTGGTGCTGTAGATTTAATTATTGTTGATTCGGTTGCGGCTCTTACTCCAAAGGCAGAAATTGAAGGAATGATGGGAGATTCTCATATGGGGCTTCAGGCAAGACTTATGTCTCAGGCACTTCGAAAACTTACTTCTATTGTTTCAAAAACAGGAACAACTATTATTTTTATTAATCAGTTGCGAATGAAAATTGGAGTAATGTTTGGAAATCCAGAAGTTACGACTGGGGGAAATGCATTAAAATTTTATTCATCAGTTCGAATAGAAATTAGAAGAGCAAAAAAAATAGAAGTTGGAACAGGTGATGATAAAGTATGTACTGGTAACGGAGTAAGAGTAAAAGTGGTAAAAAATAAAGTTGCTGCACCTTTTAAACAGGCAGATTTTGATATTATGTATAATGAAGGAATTTCTAAAACCGGAGATTTAATTTCTGTAGGAGTAAAAGAAAATATTATTAAAAAAGCAGGAGCGTTTTATTCATATAATGATATTCGGTTGGGGCAAGGAGTTGAAAAAGCAAAAATCTTTTTAAAAGAGAATCCAGAAATCTTTGAAGAAATAAAAGAAAAAGTACTAGAATCAAGTGGAATTATCGATGTATCGGATGAAAAAACTGTGGAATAAAGCAGTAAAATATGCTGATTTTTGAGTTATATATTAAATTTATGTAAAAAGTCTTTGACCTTCGTTTTATTTTAATCTATACTCATTCGGCTATACGCCGAGATGGCGAAATTGGTAGACGCGCGAGACTCAAAATCTCGTTTCCTTCGGGAAGTGTGGGTTCGATTCCCACTCTCGGCACCAGAAAATTTTTTATATATATTTTCTTTTTATGAACGAAACAATAGTAAATGCACAGGTACGAAAAATGACAGATAGAGTGAAAGATATAAGAGCAGATGGATTTATTCCTGCAGTTGTTTATGGATATGGGCTGGATTCAACTCCAATTCAATTTGATTATCAAGAATTTCGAAAAGCATTTCGAATTACTGGAAAATCGACAGTTATGACTTTAGAACTAGAAGGAAAAAAACTTTCTACTCTTGTTCATGATGTTCAATACAATCCATTGACTGATGAGTTTGCACATATTGACTTTATTGCACTTGATGATAATGCACCTGTAACAACAACAATTCGAATTCGATACGAAGGGTTGTCTCCTGCAGAAAAAAATCTTCAATCTGTTATTAGTAAACCACATACTTCAATTGAAGTATCGTGTCTTCCACGATTATTGAAAAAATATATCACTATTGATATGGGACAATTGAAAAACTTTTTTGATAAAGTAACAGTTGCTGATTTAGATATTGCTTCAGAAGAAGGAATTGAAATTTTAACACCTGCTGATGCAGTACTTGTTCAGGCAAATACTCCAAAAGGGGGGATTCAAGAAACAAAAGATGAAGAATAATATATCTTCTTAACTCTTTTTTCTTATTGATACACTATAAAAAACAGAATACATGCTATTCTGTTTTTTATTATATATTTTCATTTGCTAAAATATAGGGATATATGATATGTTAGTACAGCATTTTTTTCGCCAAAGGAAACAGTTTCTGTTTAGACTTTCGCGTGAAGGATTTATAATTATTCTTTCATCCATAAAATTATGAGTAAATCGCTAGTGCACTATGAAACAATGTTTTTGTTCGCTCCAGAGCTTGCTGAAACAGCTATTAAAAAAGAAATTAAAATTTTAAAAGAAAAAATTTCTAAAATTTCAGATCAAGATAATGCTATTACATTTGAAGATCATTGGGGAAAACGAGATCTTGAATACCCAATTAAAAAACGAGACACTGGTTATTATGTTGTTTTACAGTATAATTTCCCACCTCAAGAAATGAGAGATTTTGATGAAGAACTTCGTCTTGATGCAAATATTCTTCGACATTTAACAATTAAAGTTCCTGAAAAAGAAAAACAACCGTTAACATATGAAGAAGTAACAGCTGAATATCAAGATTTTATTGATGAAAAAGTTGCAGGAAAACGAAAAGTGAAAAAACTTTCGAATCGAAAAGAAAGTCTAAGCATTAAAAAATAATTATTTAATATATTTACATTATGGCAAAACCAAATTCAACAATGGTTGATCGGAAAAAGAAAGATCAATTTATTTCTCGGAAAATTGAAGTAATTGATTATAAAAATTTTCCATTATTAAAAAGAGTAGGAGTTTCTTTTTATGGAAAAATTAAACCTCGAAAATATACTGGTACGCAACTTCAAAACCAAAAACAAATGGCAGTTGCTATTAAACGAGCACGATTTATGGGATTACTTCCATTTATCAAATAATTACTATTATTTATACCGATTCTTCTACTTGAGAAGAACATTCTTTAAACTTTATACACTATGGCACAACAAGGAATACACCCTGAATATACAAAAACTACATTTATTTGTGGTTGTGGAGCACAACATGTAATTAACTCTACAATGGCATCAGAAGTACATATTGATTTATGTTCTGAATGTCATCCATTTTATACTGGAAAAACTCGAACTATTGATACAGCTGGTCGAATGGATCGGTTCCGAGCTCGAGAAGCTGCAGCAAAAAAATAATTTTTTATTTTTATTCTATTTAATGATGTACAATACTTTCTTCTTTTGGTTTTTTCCATATTTCTATACAAAATAGAGAAGAATTTATTGAACTTATTTTATATTTACAATAGTAAACTTCTCTATTCTATGTACTGTACATAGAACAGAGAAGTTTTTTTTTATACTTTTTATCCCTCTCTTTATGTCATATCAAGTTATTGCAAAACTTCCAACGGTGCAAGAGCTGCATTCAAAGCTTCCTCTTACAGAGGAGTTACATGAACAGATTCAAAATGATATTCAAGATATTCAAAATATTTTGGAAGGAAAAGATTCTCGAAAAATTATGATTATTGGACCATGTAGTGCCTGGCCATCTGAGTCGGTAATTGAATATGCAAAAGCCCTGCTTCCAATAAAAGAAAAATATTCGCATCGTATTAAATTTGTAATGCGTGTATATATTCAAAAACCACGAACAACAGTTGGATGGGTTGGTCCAGTGAATCAGCCAAATCCATTTGAAGATCCAGATTTGACAAAAGGATTTGAGTATTGTCGTAAAATGATGCTAGATGTAATTAAAATGGGTTATGCAATTGCTGATGAAATTTTATATACACATAAAAAGGGCTACTTTACAGATTTATATTCTTGGGTTGCAATTGGAGCACGAAGTACAGAAGATCAAGAGCATAGAATTTTTGCATCGATGATAGATATTCCAGTTGGAATGAAAAATTCAACAGATGGAAATATTCAAAAAGGAGTAAATTCTGTAATTGCGGCACAATATTCTCATAATTTTGCAATTGCGGGAGATCAAATTAAAACAGATGGAAATCCTTATGCTCATTTAATTTTACGAGGAGGAAATGGAAAACCAAATTATGATATAGATTCACTTATTACTGCAACAACATCTCTTGCAGCAAAAGGGGTAGAAAATCCAGCGATTATAGTTGATTTATCGCATGATAACTCTATTGATCCGGAAACTGGAAAAAAAGACCCATTGCGACAGGTTGAAATTTTACACTCGGTATTAGAAAGTATGGAGAAAGAGCCAAGTTTGTATACTTCAATTAAAGGATTTATGGTAGAAAGTTTTATAGAAGATGGGAATCAAAATATTAAGGCATGTACAAGTCTTGATAATGTAAAAAAAGGATTATCTATAACAGATGGATGCATTGGAATAGAAAAAACTATTACAATGATTGAAGATTTTGCAGAGAAATTGGGATAATGTACAGAAATATAACCTGAAAAAATAAAAAACAGAGAAGCTTTTCCAGTTTCTCTGTTTTTTCTATAGCGTTTTCTTTTCGGTTATTGTGCTCACTATTATTGCGCTGTATATAAAATATCGCCAGTCATTTCTTCTGGAATTGGAAGTTCAAGGCTCTGTAAAAGAGTAGGGGCTATGTCTTGAAGCGTTCCAAATGTTTTCTTTCTTTTCTTTTTTTCGTCAATCATTATAAACGGTACAAAGTTTTTTGTATGCGAGCTATCTGGTTTTCCGGTTTCTGTAAACATAGATTCTCCGTTTCCATGATCAGCGGTTATAAATACTTGATACCCTTTTTCAAGAGCAAAGGGTACGATTGTTTCTAAACACTTATCTAATACTTCTACTGCTTTCTCTACGGCTTGTTCATTTCCAGAATGTCCAACGAGATCAGCATTTGCATAATTTTGAATTATAAGATTATATGTATTGTTTTCTAAATTTTCAATAAGTGCTTGTGTTTGTTCACGAGCAGACATTTCTGGTTTTTCTGCATAGCTTTTACATTTTGGAGAAGGAACAAGAATGCGTTCTTCTTTTGTAAATTTTTCTTTTGTTTGTCCCGACATAAAAAAAGTAACATGGTTAAATTTTTCTGTTTCAGAAATTCGTAATTGTGTTCCACCTGCATTTGCAACCACTTCTCCGAGTGTATGTTTTACAGCAGATGTTCCAAAATTGAATGGTTGAATTGCATCATCTGAGTATGGTCCAAAAATTCCATAATTTTCTGGCAGTACTCCAAATTCAAGAAGTTTTTGAGAAAACATAACCATTCTATCGGTTCTATAATTTATATTGATGACAACAGAATTTTTTGTAATAACGCTTGAGTCTTCAAGTAAAACAGGTGGCATATAATAATCTGAATCTTCAGAAGTGTTGTAGTAATGTTCTAATGCTTCTTTCCAGTTTGTATTGTCTTCTCTATTTTTACTTTTTGTCATGCAATTTATAGCTTTTTCTACTCTTTCCCAGTTGTTATCTCTATCCATTCCATAAAATCGTCCTCCTATGCTTGCAATAGTTACTCCTAAATTATCTAATATTTCTAAATATTGTTGTGCAGTTCGTTCTCCTACATCTCGCCCATCAAGCATTGCATGAATATAAATATTCTTTTTTTGAATATTCAATCGTGTTGCCATTTGTACAAGTCCAGAAATATGATGAATAAAAGAGTGAATTCCTCCATCACTCATAAGTCCTGTAATGTGAAGTGCATTTTGTGTGTGTGCAGTCGAAAGTAATTGTTGCAGTTTTTTATTTTCAAAAAATTCTCCAGATTCTATTTGATCATTAATTTTTGTAAGTAAATGTTTTACACCTCTTCCGGCACCAATTGTAATGTGTCCTACTTCGCTTCCTCCAGTTTGAAACTCTGGTAATCCCACAGCGGTTCCGTGAGTTTTTAATTGTGTATACCCATATTTTTCCATGAGACTATCGATATAGAGTGATTTTCCATGAAAAATAGCATCTCCTTTATCATGTTTTCCAAGTCCGTATCCATCAAGAATAATAAGATATGCTTTTTTTGAAGAAGAGAAAGTTGTCATAGTATAAAAATAATGTTTTATTGTACTTAAAAGTATGATATACTGTTTTGAAATCTTTTTAAACAAAATTTTTTTAGAATGGTGTAAAAAAGATTTCAAAACAGTATATCATACTTTTAAGTACAATAAAACATTATTTTTATACTATGACAACTTTCTCTTCTTCAAAAAAAGCATATCTTATTATTCTTGATG
>CAMZKZ010000003.1 GCA_947311645.1 uncultured Candidatus Altimarinota bacterium
TATTAAAACTACAAGAATATTTATTTTTTTATTATACTTTTTTTTGGAAAATACTTATTTATAAAATACAGACAATATGAAAAAAAAATTATTATCAGTTCCTCTATTACTCGCTTCTGTTTTCTCACTTTCTGGTTGTGTTATGAATGATGCATCAGAAAGCACACAATCAGAAAATGTATATACCAATGATGCGTATACTCAGGAATTTTCAAAATCATTTGAAGGTACTGGAAAAGTAGTTATTGAAGAGTTTTCAGATATTGAATGTCCTGCATGTAGAAACTTTGCTCCAACATATGAGCGATTAGAAAAAGCATTTGCAGATAATGAAAATGTTGAATTTAGATATAATCATTACCCTTTAGAATCTATTCATAGATATGCATATGCGGGAGCATTAGCAACTGAATGTATAGGAAAAGTATCGGGAGATGTTGCACGGTCTCAATATTTACATTTAGCATTTCAAGAAGAGAAACTTTCTACAGATTTTTATAGAGAGTTGCGAAAAGATGAAACCTTAGGGCTTACAGAAAAACAACAAGAAGAATTTTTAACATGTTTTAATAATAAAGAAACTTCAAATATTGTTAAAAATCATAAAGTAGAGGGAGATAAAAGGGGGTTACGGGGGACTCCAACAGTGTATATAAATGGAGAAGAATATGAAGGATCAAGAATTTATGATGCATTATTTGTTGAAATTACAAAAAAAATACAATAAGTATAAGAAAAGAGTATAAGAATTGAAAAGGAGAAAGAAATACTGTACTCTTTATGAAGAATAGTGATAGAAATAGGTATAAAAATTTAATTTACAAATATGAGTTATAAAGCAATTGATGATTTTTCTCAATCCGTACAAAAATCAATAAATTTTTTATTGGAAGAATTTGGTGGATTACAAATTGGAGTAGCAAGTCCAGCACTTGTTGAAAATATTATGGTTGATTCATATGGTTCAAGTCAGCCATTAAAAGCTGTTGCAAGTGTAGGAGTTGAAGGAGGAACAACTCTTTTAATTTCTCCATGGGATAAAGGCTTATTAAAAGTAATTGAAAAAGCAATTATAGATGATGCTTCTCTTGGGTTGTCTCCACAAAATGATGGAGTGGGAATTCGTTTAAATATTCCTCCATTAACAAAAGAACGAAGACAAGAGCTTACAAAAATAGCATCAAAATATGGAGAAGAAACAAAAGTAAAAATTCGAAAAGCTCGACAAAATGCTATGGATTTCATTAAATCAGATGATGATTTAAGCGAAGATATGCAAAAATCAGAAGAAAAAAATCTTCAAGATTTGGTAACAAAAGCAAATAAAGAAGTAGATACTCTTGTAAAAGAGAAACAATCTTCTATTTTAAAAGTGTAATTTTAAAAATATAATAGTTTTGTAATATAAAAAATGGTAAATAAAAAAACTGATATTACCAATAATAATTTTTCATCTTTTTCTATTGGAATTATTGGAGGAAGTGGAATTATGGGGAAATTTTTTGAATCAGTTTTTTTACGATATGGAGTAAATGTATCTGTTTGGAGTAGGAAAAATAAAGAAACATTGCAAGAGTTTTGTAAAAAACCATCTATTATAATGGTCTCTATTTCGATAGATGTAACGGAAAAAGTTATTGAAGAAATTGGGACATATATTTCTGATGACCAGTGTATTTGCGATGTAACTTCTGTAAAAATGGCACCTATGAATGCCATGAAAAAAACAGGAAAACCATATTTTGGAATGCATCCCATGTTTGCTCCTCCTATTTCTGGAAAAATGGAAGGACAAAATGTTATTTTTTGTTCTGGAGAAAACTCACAGCAACAAGAATCGTTTATAAAAAATATTTTTGAAAAAGATGATGCGTGTATTTTGCAATCTCATGCAGAAGAACACGATGAAATAATGTCTATAGTACAAGGGTTATCACATTTTTTTGATATAACTTTTATACAAACTTTGCGTGCAAGAGGGATAAATTTGGAAAAAATATTTGCATCAAGGTCGCCTGCATATGCCTTAAAGCTTATGCTTTCAGGGCGAACACTGTATCAAGATTCTGAATTATATGGAAATATTCAAATTCAAAATCCACAAAATATTAAAACATTGGAAACATTTTTTACAGAAGCACAAAAATTGTTTACAACTATTCAAAATAAAGATATTGCAAGTTTTAATGAAATTTTTAATACACAGACAAAATTTTTAGGAAAATATGCAAAACGATCTCAAGATGAATCAGATATAATTATTGATTATTTAGCAAATAGAATTTTATCAAAAACAAAATTAGAACAGCGTGAGAGTAGGGAAAAGATAAAAAGTGAAAAAGCTGAAAAAGTGGGTAAAGAAATATTTTCGAATACTGCAACTTTAGGTATTTTGGGGCCTAAAAATACATTTTCATATATTGCTGCATCTCAATTTTTTACTCCAGAAAAGTTTTCAAATATTTGTTTATACCCAACAATTTCTTCTATTTTTTCGGCATATAAAAAAGGAGAAATTTCTGAAATATTTGTACCCGTAGAAAATTATTTACATGGTTCTGTTGCTGAAAGTTTAGATGGAATTTGTGCTGGAAATTTACCAATTCAAGCAGTATATGAAATGAAAATTTCTCCAGCATTATTTGTAAAAGAAGGGGTAGAAAAAGAAGATATTACTGAAATTTTTTCACATGCTCAAGCATTAGCACAGTGTAGTGATTTTATAGAAAGTCAGTATCCACATGCGGTAATTACTTCAACAGCTTCAACAGCAGAAGCCATGAGGTTTATGCAAAAAACAAAAAATTCGGCAGCTATTGCACCTCAAGAGCAGTGTGAATTGCGAAATGTACACATGATAGAATCAGGAATAGAAAATAATGAAAAAAACTCGACGCGTTTTGCGTATATTTCAGAGTATACAGAGAAAGAAATATCTACAACAGGTGATATAAGTGTAACAGCACGAGAAGGAGCTTTGGTGTTTTATTTAGGAAAAGATGCACCAGGAAGTTTAGAAAATGTACTGCATTTATTTACTTCTCAAAAAATAAATCTTACAAAAATTGAATCTCGGCCAACAGGAAAGGGGTTTGGAGAATATCTCTTTTTTATCACTTATGAAACATTCATTGTGGATAGAGTAAAAAATACAGATTTTTTACAAAAATTAGCAAATATAACCTCTCATTATACGCTTTTAGGAGAGTATAATATATATAAATAGTATAATATTACAACAGTATTCATGGATTATTTAATGGAAGAATTTGAATCGGCTCATTCTGTAAAAAAAATATTTATTATTCTATGGGCCTTATTGTTCGTTGGGGGGTTGTCTTTTTCAATTTTCTATTTAGCAAATCATGGGTTTACGGAAGTATTTGATCAATTTTTTGGACACGGAATTACATCAATAACAGTATCTGTATTTTTATGTATTTTTATTGTACGAACTGCATTTTATATTCCTGTTTCTATTTTAATGATAGCGTCTCCTTTTATTTTTGGAGGATTTATTAATGGTGTTATTATGTCTGCAATTGGGGAAATAATAGGTGCAATTATTGGATTTTTTGCATCAAGGTATTACTTGCAAGAATTTTTTCAACGATATAAAAAACGATCGCTATTGCTACAAATATTAAATGAAAAAATGAATTATTTTGGAGGTATTGCTGTAATGATTTTACGAATTAGCCCTGTTTCTTTCGATATAATAAATATAGGAGCCGGAATGTCTACAATGAGTTTTCTTAGATATATAAATGCAACACTCATTTCAATTTGGACAAAAGTTATTATTTTTGTATCCATTGGAAGTGCTATTAATTCACCAATTGTAACATTTTATACAGTTTTTTCTGTTTTAATTTTAGTTGCAATTATTTATTTTTTAAAGTCTCATAAAAAATATAAAGAAATTTTTGATATGAGGCTCAAAAGTGAAATTTCAAAAGATAAAGATAAAGATATAATAGGAAAGAATTAATAGTGAAAATAAGAGAAAAAAATAAGAGAAAATCTGTTACTATACTTATGATTTATAATTTACAGAGTATATATGACACTTTTTGAAAAAATTATTGCACGAGAAATTCCTGCAACTATTGAATATGAAGACAATGAGATTATTGTAATTCATGATATTAGCCCAAAAGCAAAAATACACTTGCTGATTATTCCTAAAAAACCTATAAAAACGGTTGCAGATATGAGTGTTCCTGAAGATATTGAAATTATGGGAAAATTATTTGCAGTAGCAAAAAAAATCGGTGAAGAAAAAAAACTTGAAGGGTATAAATTGCAAATAAATGTTGGTGAAAAAGGAGGACAAGAAGTTTTCCATATTCATATGCATATGTTAGCAAATTAATATTACCGTTATATTTACCACATAATTATGAAAGAAATAGAATCAAAAGCTTGGGTATTTGAATCTCATAAAAAAAAAGTATTAGATTTTTTGTATACTTCACCCCATATTACTCCTTTGCATAATGGAAAACAAATACGTAAAAAAGATGTAATGTATACCCATAGAACTGAAAATGTAGTGGCATTTCGATTGCGTGAAGAAAATGATAAATCGTGGGTAACAAAAAAAGTGCGAGAATATACAGATTCGGGAACAGAGGTGAATACAGAAATTGAGTTTGAAGTAGAAAATGGTGCAGAGTTTGATGCATTTGTAAAAATGCTTGGATATATAGAAATGTATCAAAAGGAAAAAAAAGTATATCAATTTTCATATCGAAAAAATTCTATGAATATTTTGCTTGAATATGTTGAAATTCCTGTATTATCTGAAAAAGGAGATTTCTTAGAAATTGAGATTATATGTGAAGATACTGCTACAGAAGCAGAAATACTATCGGCAGAAACAGAAATTCTTTCTATTTTTACAGAGTTATCTTTAGATAAAGATATAGAATCGTTGCCATATGGAAAGCTATTAGGAGCGTTTTAACCTTTCTATTATTTCTTGCAAATAGATTTTTATTGGGTATAAGCAATGGAATGTATGCTACTATTTATTGTGATGTATGTGATAGAATGGTGTTTTGGTCTCCTCTCATACTTAAAATATAATATAATATATGGAAAATCTTCTGTTTACATTTGGAATTTTTGAAGTTACGGCTTCATTATTACTTACAATGATTGGTTTTTTTCTTGCATTTTGGATGCTGACTCGAACAGTTCATGAGCGAAAACTTTCTCTTCTGTTTTTGAGTGATAATATTGTACTTCTCTCTTTTGTTTCTTTGCTTGTTGGGCGATTAGGAGTTGTATTTACCGATTTATCATTTATTATTTCAGAAAAAACTTTTGATCTTACACATTGGTATGAAAGATTATGGGTTAAAATTGAAGTATTTTTTGCATTTTGGCAAGGAGGAGTAGATTTGGTTTGGGTATTAATTGGGTTTTTATTTATGTTTTTATTTCTTTGTTTTATTAAAAATGAAGATCCTTTGTCATGGATCGATGCCTTTGCGTTGCCAACGGTTTCGTTTCGTGCATTTTATGCATTAGGAGAATTTTTCTCTGGAGAAAATTATGGAAGACCTGCACCAGATAGTTTTCCTCTTACGGTGAGTTATAGTCAACAAGGAATACAATTTACAGGAGAAGTTTTTCCTGTGCAGTTTTATGAAGCCTTTTTGCTTGTACTGCTTTTTTTCTTTGCATATAGTTTGTGGGAGCGATATATCGACGAGTCATGGCCAAATGGAATAGTTGGGGGAGTGGTTCTTTCTGCATTATTTTTTATACTATTTATATTAGACTTTTTACGGTGGGGAAGTGATCCAGATATTTTAGGATTTCTTTCAATTGAAGGATTTTTATTACTAATGGTAAGTTTTGGAATTTTATTATTTATGTTTTATCGTGGGCATTTTTGGTTTTTTTCTCGGTTTAAAACAAAATTTGATATAAAATAAATGGTATTTGAAAAAGGAATATATATGCTTTATACTGCATATATATTCCTTTTATTATACCTATGGAAAAACCAGTAAAAAAAATTTTATTACTTGCAAATGGGGGAAGAGAGCACTCTATTGCAAAATCATTAAAAAAATCGGATAAATATACAGTGGAAATTTATGGTTTTTTTAATGCACGAAATCCTAAGATTATAGAACTGACAACAGATTTTGTTATAAATTCAGAGCGAAATTTTGGAGAAGATACAAAGTTTAAAGCCTTACAAGATTTTGCACAAGGTATAAAAAATTTAGATTTTGCAATCATAGGTCCAGATGATCCAATTGGTGCTGGTGCAGTGAATGCTTTGCTAGAAGTGGGAGTAAAAAGCTTTGCCCCTAAAAAATCAGCAGCACAATTAGAAAGTTCCAAAGGATTTACACGGTCTTTATTAAAAAAATATAAGATTGAAGGAAATCCAGAATTTAAAAATTTTATTACAGGAGAAGAGGCAGAATTAAAAAAATACTGTACTGAAGAAATTAAAGAAAAATTTAAATTTGTAGTAAAAGATGATGGACTCTGTGGGGGAAAAGGTGTGTTTGTACAAGATGATCATTTTGCAACACATGAAGAAGGTGCAGAAATTGCATTGGATATTTTAGCAAAATCAGGAAAATTGGTAATTGAAGAAAAATTAGAAGGTCCAGAATTTTCTCTTTTATGTATTGCAGATGGAAAAACAATTATTCCAATGCCAACAATTGCAGATCATAAACGAGCATTTGATGGAGATAAAGGACCAAATACAGGAGGAATGGGGACAATTTCTTTTCCAAATAAACTCCCTTTTATTACTGATGAAAATATTGCAGAAGCAATTATCATTACAGAAAAAGTAATGAAAGCAGTGAAAGAAGAAACAGGAGATGATTTTTGTGGAGTGATGTATGGTGGGTTTATGCGAACAAAAAATGGTGCAAAACTTATTGAGTATAATGCACGATTTGGTGATCCAGAAGCATTAAATGGATTACCTCTTTTGAAATCTGATGCAGTAGATTTATTTGAATATGCTATTAATCAAAAACTTAATGAACTTACTGTTGAATATCATAATAAAGCAACAGTGTGTAAATATCTTGTTCCAGAAGGGTATCCAACAAATTCTGTAAAACATGAAATAGTTGGAGTAGATCAAGCATTATTAGATGAATTATCTGTAGAAAAACATTTTGCAGAAACTGGGGAATATGCTGGAGTTGAAGTATTTTATGCATCGGTATATGAAGATGAAAATACTGGAGAATTACAACTCGGAGGGTCTCGTGCAATTGGAGTCGTTGGAATTCATGATGATTTTAAAGAAGCAAAAAAACTTGCAGATAAGGCAATTAAAGCTTTTTCAGGTCCATTATTTTATAGAAAAGATATTGGAAGTGAAGAATTATTGGAAGCACGAATGGCAATGATTGCATAATAAATACTTTTTTTATTATGAATATGTTTGCAGAAGTTGTTCCTTTTCGACCATCGGGATTTGCAAATATTCTTACCTATAAAATTAAAGAAAATAGTGCAGAAACTGCAGAAACTGCAGAAAGTGTAGAAAGTGTAGAAAGTGTAGAAGTTGGAGATATTGCAGAAATTGCAATGGGAGAGAAAAGAGAGAAGTGTATTATTGTAAATATTCTGGACACAGAACCAGATTTTAAAACAAAAAATTTGGGAAAAATTATTGCAAAAAATATCTATTCTCCTCAGGATATAAAAAATATTTGTGATATTGCAGAATATTTTTTTACTTCTCCTTCTCATATAGTAAAAAAAGCTATTCCTGCGAATATAAGAAATACAAATTTTATAAACACAACAGAATTTGTAAATCAAAAGAAAAATCCTATTGTTTCTAAAGAAATAAAAAATAGAATACAGATAAGTTTAGGGTCTGTGTATTCAAAACGAAGTACCGATGAAGTGGAGTTTATTAAAAAAATAATACATGATGAGAAACATACTACTCAACAAGTGCTTGTAGTATTTCCAGATAGTATTACGCTCGAACAAACTTTTCTAAAATATAAAAAACTTTTTTCTGATATTTGTGTTTTTCATTCAGGTGTAAGTAAGAAAAAACAGATTGAAGCATTTTGGAAAATTAAAACTGGAAATGTACAGATTATTTTTGGTACACAGTACTCTTTGTGTCTTCCATTTTTTTCCTTGTCAGGAATTATTGTTTATGAATTTGCTCATGGAAGCCATAAAGCAAAGTTTTCTCCGTATACAAATACAATGCAGTCTGCTGAAATTATTGCAAATAATAATAATATTCCATTATTGTATACATCGTGTGCAGGAGATATTGCGACTATATATAGAAATAAAAATACAACAATTTCTCGGCATGAAAAAATATATTCATCTCAGCAGAATCTGCATATTGTGGATATGAAAATGGAACATCAGAATAAAAATTTTTCACCATTGTCTGGAATAGCAATGCAAAAAATAAAAAATGCTATAGCACAAAAGAAAAAAACAATTATTTATATAAATAGAAAAGGAGTCAGTCATTATATACAATGTTCAAATTGTGGGGATTCGCCTGTTTCTCAGTACACAGGAAGTAAAATGAATGTGTTTAAGAATGAAAAAAATCAAATAGTGTTGCGTTGTAGTGCAATGGCATATGCACAAAGTATTGAAAAGCATGACTTCTGTGCTCATTGTTCTGCAAAGATGGAGAAAGTTGGGGTAGGAACTCAGGGAATAGAAGAGCTTTTATACCCTTTAGGGGCAAAAATTTTACGAATTGATGGAGATTCTTTTCATACAAAAACAGCACAAAAAAAAATGATGCAAGAAATAGAAAAAGCAGATATTATTATTGGAACTCAAATGATGTTATCTGTTGGGAGTATTCCAGATTGTTCGCTTATTGTAGATATTCTTTTTGAAAATAATTTACATTTTTTTTCATTTACAACAGAAGAAACAGCATGGGGGCAAATACAACTTTTACAAGAAATGTTTGAAAGACCAGATTCTTCTCATCATCTTGAATATATTGTGCAAACATTTGAACCACAGTTGCAATTAATAGAAAATATAAAGAGTTTTGAAAATTTTTATGCTTCTGAAATTCTTTCTCGAAAAATATTACAATATCCTCCTTTTGTTGAGTATATAGAAATTGAGTGTTCTGCAAAAACAGAAGAGAAGGTAAAAAAACATATAGATATAATTCTTCATCTTTTGCAAGGAAATGAGTCTAGGGTTGATGCAGTGGAAGTAAAAAAAGTGCCACATTTACAAGTATTTATTGCTTCTATTCGATTTTTTACACAGAAGGGAGAGAAGAATATTATGCAAAAATTATCAGAACTTTCAATAAAATATACAGTACGACGATGCTAAAGAAAATATTGTACTGGAAAGTATTTTGAAAGCATTTGAAAAAAAGCTGATAAAATGTAATACTGAGGGTATACACTATAGGGTTTTTATAAAAACTCTAAATGTATAGATCTTTTACATTTTTTGGGGATGACCTGGATTCGACAGAGAAGATGGTATTAATCGCTTGCTATTCGGGGTTTTGTTTATTTCAGCCCGTTAGAAAGAAATACTCAACAATAAGTGCTAAAAACACGAACTCTGTATTAGCTTTTGCTAAAAACGCTGGGAAAAAAGTTACTCGATTTGCTCGAGAAGCTGTATCTTCTAGCCGTTCTTTTGCTCTTGCTACTGCATAATCATTTGTCCGCCTTGCGGGTTTTTTTAAACGAGCGTTTCGCTCCAAATGTCGTTTTTATATTTTATAAAAAGGGGATGTAAAAACGTATGTACCTTTTTCGAAAAAAATATTCTTTTTGAATATTTGTAGAATATTTTTTTTGTATTGAATCAAATATTCTTTTTTTATGGCTTTTTGTTTTTTCTTTATCATAAAAAAATATTTTGAGAAAAAAATATAATAGTAGACGGCCTTTGAGCCCTTCTGCTGGACGAGGGTTCGATTCCCTCCATCTCCACCAAAAAAAATGTATTTACAAGTTATCTTTTTTAAAAAGGTAGCTTTTTTTAGTATATCCTATTGATTTTATTAAAAAAAAAGAGCAGGGTTGCGAACAAAAAATAGTATTATTTCTTCTTATTGTATGGAGGCATTCACAGGCTTTATAGAGAGTATAGGGGTATATCATTCTGAAATTGCAATTGCTTTTTTTGTATTTGTTGTATCGGCAATGATATTTGAATTTATAGATAAAGTTTTAGCAATGAGTATGAGTATTGGTATAATGCTTCTTTTATCAATTATGAATCCGCATGAAATGATTGAAATGATTGATTTTAATACAATATTTCTTTTATTAGGAATGATGATGGTTGTAGAGATTACCAAGGAATCTCGATTATTATCCTTAATGAATATTCAGATTGTAAAACTCACCAAAGGGGACCCACTTATTTTATTTTTTTTATTTACTCTTACAACCTTTACACTTTCAACTTTTTTATCGAATGCTACTACAATGATGGTATTGGTACCTCTTACAATAGGTATTACTAAAAGTATGGGGCTTGACCCAAAGCCATATCTTTTATCTGAAATTATTTTTTCTGATATAGGAGGAGCGTTAACGCTGGTTGGAGATCCAACAAATGTTTTAATTGGTTCTGCGAATAATTTTTCATTTTCAGATTTTATTCTGAATTTATGGATTCCTATTGCTTCCATTTCATTTGTTATTTTTGGGGTATTGATGGTGAAGTATTGGAAGAGTATTAAGCCTATAAAAAAAACACTTACAAAGCTTTTTTTAAATAATTTATCACTTGCAAAAATAGAAACAGAATTTAAAAATACTCATATTGAAAGAGGCTTTGTTATAACAACAGCAGTAAGTCTTTTCTTGGTTGTGTTATTGCTTATTTTTAATTGGTTTGATATTTCAGTTGCATATATTGCATTTTTTGGAGGAATTGCTATGTTATTTCTTACACGAAAACATATGAATTATCATAAATTTTTTGCAAATATAGATTGGCATATGTTGCTTTTCTTTATTGGGTTATTTATTCATATTGGAGTGTTGGAAAAAGTTGGTGCTTTAGAGCCTATAACACATGTTCTTTCTGGACATTTTACTTCATCATTTGAATTATCAATGGTTATACTCTGGACGGTAGGTCTATTATCTGGATTTGTAGAAAATATTCCATTGGTAGCAATGATGATTCCTGTTTTACAACCATTACTTGCTTCGGGAACAATAACTGGAAATCCTGAAATTGTATGGTATGCACTTTCATTGGGTGCATGTTTGGGGGGGAATGGTTCATTGATAGGTTCTTCTGCAAATATGATTGTGGCACAGACTGCGGAAAAAATGGGGGTAAAAATAACATTTTGGGAGTATTTTAAAATTGGGTATCCCATTACAGTGATTTCATTGATAGTAGCAACTATATATATCTATATAGTTACTTTGTAATGTAATTTCTCTTGTTGTATTGTATTTTTATACCTTATTTATGTTTTCAAAAAAACTATTATCATCAGCTTCTACTTTATTTCGTGAGTCTGAACAGATCGTTGGAACGCGCGATTTTTGTTTTTCAGCAATAAAAAGTTTAAGTAGTGCTATTACTACTTTTTCGGGGTCAAAAGAAGAATTAAGAGAAGAATTAAAAAATATGGTGTATTTAGTGAAAAATACATCTCCACGAATATCGTTATTGATGTTTATGTTTTTTAAGATAAAAGAATTATTTTTTCAATATTTAGATGAGAATCCAAATGTTTCAATACGGGAAGCAAAACAAAAATTAAAATTTATTATTGAAGAGGTGCGAGTAAGAAGGCTACAGAGTTTTCAAAAACTTATAAAGTGTTCAGACTCTGTAATTGAAGGGGGAGATGTAATTCTTTTGCATGATGCAAGTCATTCAGTCTTTGATATTTTATGTGAAGCACAAAAAAAGAATATATATTTTTCTATACTTCTTGCAGAGCGAGAAAAGAAAAAAAATATACTTATTTTACGATTTCTTATAGATAATAATATTGATTTTCAAGTGGTTCCAGAATATCTTTTATCTCATGTAAAATCGAATATTACCAAAGCAATTTTTGGTGCAGTTACAATAAATTCTCTTCATGAAGTAGTATCTGATGCCGGAACAGGATCAATTGTTGCACAAATGCGAGAATGGAATATTCCTGTATATGTTCCCATTACGAATGATAAATTTAGTTTATGGAAGGCAAAAGAGCATCATACATATAAAACAACGAAACATAAAATATCGGATAATTTAGAATATGATAAACTTTCATTTTCTCATGATAGGTATAAAACTGATTTGGTTACGTGTTTTATTACAAACAAAGGGTTGCTTTCTGCAAAAGAGTTGAATGATATGTATGATCAGTATTATAAAGATTGTAATTATTGGAGAAGGAAAAATGAGATTGATCTCTAGTTGTGTGTTACTAAAAAAACAGAATACTCTCTGTGTTCTGTTTTTTTAAGTAGCAAAAGTTTTATACATTACTGTCTCTCTATTTCTATATAAAATCGCCATCAATATTTTCTTCAATTTTTTCTAACGGAGCAACAGATGCGACCATTCTTTTTTCTCCATGTTCTTGAAATCGAATAGTTACAATATCTCCTTCAATATTGATAATTTGTCCTTTGTTAAACTTTTTATGAGAAATAATATCTCCAATTTGAAAGTCATGTGAAGCTGTTTTTACTTCTGCTTGTGCAAATTGAGACCCCATATCTCTTGATGAAAAATAATTTCCATCACAAATATGAGCTGGCATTTCTGCTATAAATCGAGACGGTGAATTATACTGTATATCTCCATACAGCATTCGGCTTTTTGCAAAGGTTACATATAATTTTTTTTCTGCGCGAGTAATACCAACATACATAAGCCTTCGTTCTTCTTCTAAATTTTCTGGATTTGAAAATGACCGTGAAGATGGAAAAATATTTTCTTCTGTTCCTGCAATAAAAACTATTGGAAATTCTAGTCCTTTTGAAGAATGCAGTGTCATGAAAGTAACCTGTTCTTCTTTTTCTATAATTTCACCTTTTTCATTGCGTTCTTCTTCGTCTAATGTATCGAGATCACTAATAAGTGCTACTTCTTCAAGGAATAAGGTGAGTGCATTTCCTGGTTCTACCGTATCGTATTTTCGTGCAACAGAAATAAGCTCGCGAATATTGTCTGTTCGAGAAATAGATTCTTCACTTCCCAGTCCATATTTTTTTTCAAGCATTGCTTCATATTGCACTTTTTGAATTACTTCTTCAATAAGTTCTGAAAGTTTTTCTGTTTTTTCTTTTGCACGAAACATTTGTATCATTTCATCAAAAAGCATCATTTGTTTTTTTGCAACACTTGAAATTCCTTCTGCAGCAGAAACATGGGAAAGCATTTTTCCCCATTCAATTTTTTTTAATAATGCAAAGTTTTTTAACCCATCTATAGATTTTTTTCCAATTTTTCGTGGGGGAACATTTATAATACGCTCTAGGGCAACGCTATCATTTTCATTTTTAATAAATCGTAAATACGATAAAATATCTTTTACTTCTGCTCGTGCATAAAATTTTAGTCCTCCAACAATAGTGTAGGGGATTGCATGTCTGAGTGCCGCTTCTTCTAATGCACGAGATTGAACATTTGTTCTGTATAAAATTGCAATATCAGAAAGAGAAAATCCTTTTTTTTGCTGTGCAATAATTTCTTTAAAGATGATATTTGCTTCTTCTCTTTCATCATCGCATTCAATAATTGTAATTTCTTCGCCTTGTTCGTTATCTGTTGTCATTGTTTTTTCGATTCTATCGGTATTTTGTGAAATTACTGCATCGGCAGCAAGCAAGATATTTTTTGTAGATCTATAATTTTTATTTAAAATAACAGTTCGTCCTTCTGCATATTCTTTTTGAAAATTTAAGATATTTGATAAATCGGCACCTCTAAATTTATATATAGATTGATCACTGTCTCCAATAGCACAAATATTTTTATGTTTTCGTGAAATGAGTTGTGCAAATCTGTATTGTAAAAAATTGGTATCTTGATACTCATCAATCATTATATATTTCCACCAATGTTGGTATTTCGCAAGAACTTCTGGGAAATCTTGAAAAATTTGTACTGGTAATAAAATTAAATCATCGAAATCAACGGCATTTGTTTGTAAGAGAGTTGCTTGATACTTTTTATAGCATTCTGCGACAATTACATCTCTGTAATTTTCTGCTACTTCAATTGCTTGATCTGGTGAGATCATATCATTTTTAAGTGATGAAATACGGCTTAATAAACCTGCTGGGTTTAAAATTTCTGTTTTCACATTTCGTTCTTTTAGCATTGTGCGAGCAAGTGCTTTTGTGTCGGTAGTATCAAAAATTGTAAAATCTTTTTCTCTTCCTAAAATCTCCATTTCTCTTCGAAGAATACGCATTCCAATAGAATGAAATGTTCCAATTGCTGGTGTTAAGATTTTTCCATTTGGACCAGTTTCTCCACCATGTTCGTGTAGAAGTTTTTCTACTCGTTCTTTCATTTCTTTTGCTGCTTTGTTGGTAAAGGTGATTGCTAAAATTTCTCGTGCTAAAACTCCTTGTTCCATTAAATAGGCAATTCGCACAGTTAGTGCTTTTGTTTTTCCAGATCCTGCTCCAGCCACTACTAAAAGAGGTCCATCTTTGTGTGTAACAGCTGCACGCTGTTCATCGTTGAGTCCATGAAGAAGTGCTGACATAAAAAAAGAGAAAACAAAAAATAGTATAATTCTGGTAAATATTATACTATTTTGTTTTTTTACGATATATATTTTTTAGAGTTCAGTTCTCTCATTCTCTATCGTCTCTTAGCATTTCTTTTGTTGGTGTGTTTGGTTGTTTTGGAAATGTATATTCCCATCCAGCTTGCAGGTTTGAAACACTTGGCATTTGTGCCCCATTTATTGTCATAGCAGGGGTATAACCAGCTCCAATCGTAAAATTTCCATAATCTTTTGTTTCGAGTTTGGCTTCTGCACTTATATTCGCAACAGGCATTATCTTGTATTCATTTTTTTTATCTATGGTAAATGTTCCTAATACAGGGCGTCCAATTCCTTGTGCATTTAATTCCTGTATTTCTTGATCTGATAAAACAGGTCCAAAACTTTGTATGTAGTGTGTTTCTCCTTTTTTATCTGTATATGGTATGTTTCGTACTAAATGATATGTTCTTTCTGCTGAACTATCTGATTGATTTATTTGACTTCCTATGAACACCGCTGGAAGTTCTTCGGGTGCATGGATATTTAATGATCCTTTTATTGTATCTCCATATTGATCATCCATTACAACGCCATTTCTTTTATCATGAAACTCTTCCGATATTTGTTTATTAGGAATTACTCCGATAGATCCTCCTACTGAGAAGGAAGCAGTGTTTCCATTGTCAAATGTATGCATTAATGCTTTCTTTTTATAGTCTATTCCGATTAAGCCCTCTTGTTGCTCGTACGAATTGGTTAATGTTCCTGCCATAGCAGTTACCATCTCAGAGTTTGAAAGCTTTTTTGAGGAGCTCATTCCCTGAAATGTATTCTGTTCATTGTAGTTATGATTCCGATGGTTTAGATAAAAAGGATCAATAATAGTTTCTTCTTTTATTATAAATGGATTTGTCTCTCTCTCTGATACTGTGAAAATATTACCAGAACTATCTATTGTATTGTAAGTAGATATATCTCCATAATGCGGATTATGGGTGATACTTCTCGTTGTTCTTTTAGCATGATTTCTATCTTCTTTTATAGTCTTTGAATGATCGCTCTGAAAATAAATAAGTTTTTTTTGTGGCTCACTCCATCCATGTTTTCTCCAAAATTCTTTTGGTGAAAGTTTTGTATGTATCTCTTTTTTTAATTCTGTTCTTTTTAGATTTTGGGTTGTTGAATAAAATTCATGAGGATTACTCGATAAAACTTTTGAGAGAGATTTATTGCTATTTTTTTCTTCTTTTCTGTTTATTCCTTCTTCTACTCTTTGTTTTTCTAATTCCTGAAATTCTTTGTATGTAATACCATCTTTAAAGTATTGATATTCTTCTCCTCCAATATTTTGAAGGTTTTTTTTAGGTGTAATGTTCATATGATTTGTTTTTTTACGATATATATTTTTTTATATTCCCGACATAAAAAATGCCAAAAATATATCGACAATAATCCAAGCAAAAATGGTTAATGCAAATCCATAAAATGCCATCATTAATGCATCTTTTCCGCCTTCTTTTTCTCCTTCTGCACCACTTAAAATATATTTTAGTCCGGCATATATATTCATAATGACATAGATAATACCTGCGGTTACGGCGGTTAATTTTATTAAATATAATCCATAGAGTAAAAGATCTTTAAAATCAAAATCTCCACTTATGAATGCATCATAGAGAGGACCGCTGGTTGGTATAATTGTTAAGTCCATAAGAGTGGTTAAATTTATTTAATAAGTTGGTAGATACTTTCTGCAACTTCTGCTCTGGTAACTCCTTGATTTCCTTTAAATTCTGTTCCGAAATCTAAGAGCTTATTATCTTTTGCAAATTGTGCATATTCTGCAAACCATGATGTTTTTGGTACATCTACAAATGGGTCATTTTCAGGAATTCCTTGAAGAGGAAGTTTACTTGTTGCAATTAAAATTTTAAAATATTCTGCTCGAGACACTGTTTTTGCAGGTTTAAATGTTCCATCATTATACCCTCCTACAATATTTTGTTTATATGCAGAAAGCACATAATTTACAAACCAATCATGACTTGAAACATCGTTAAATGGGTTATTTAAATTTTTTCCAATAGAAATATTTAAGGCTTCTAAAATCATTTTTAATGCTTCACTTCTGTTTACTGTTTTATTTGGTTTAAAACTTCCATCGCTATATCCTCCAATAATATTGTTATTTTTTAAATATTTAATAGCAGTATAGTTTGGATGATTTGGTGAAACATCTGTAAATATATTCGTCGTATTATTTACTTCTGTTGCTTGTGGGGTATTGGATTTTACGGTAATAGTTAACATAGCATTGTTTATTTTAACAAATCCAATTCCTGATTGTGTAGGGGTAAATATTACAGTAATTTCTCCTGTTGATAAATCTCCTGTTCGTACTTGAATAGTATCGGTTGTTCCATTTTTTGCACTTATAATATAAGAACCTCGTGGTGGATATGTTGAGTCTTTAAATATTTTCTCATCATTTCCAATGGCAGTAATTTTTAATGCAAGTTTTTCTCCAAGTTGTACCGAAGTTTTTTCTGTATTGCCATTTGTATCACTAATTGTAAAATGGCTAAATTTTGCAGATGATACTATTTTTGTATCTGTAATTTCTGTTACCGATGCTGTTTTATTGTTTAGTGTATGTTCTTCTGTATTACTTTCTTTTGTTTTTGCTGGTGTGTCTGGTTGTTTTGTGATTTTAGGTGCAACGACTTGAACAGTCGTACTTTCAATAATATTTCCTGCTTTCACAATAATTGTATTTTTTCCAACAGTATTCAGTGAAAGAAAGAGTTCTTTTTCTCCAGATTGTAATTTTTTTTCTATTGTTTCATTTTTTCCATTATTTTTGTATTGAACGATAATATTTCCGTTATATGTTTCTAGGAAATTTTTATTTTCATCTGCTGCTAAAATAGTAAGTTTTATTTTTTCTCCACTTAAAATTTTTGAAGGAGAGGTTTCGAGTTTAAACCCTGAAAGCTGTGGTGCAATTGTTGGTGCAGGAGTGCTTTCTTTTGTTGGTACTGGCGTAGGAATAGGGGTAGTTGCAGCTGCATGAGTAGAAAGAGTTCCTTGATTTTTATGAATAAATGTAAAAGGATTTATGGTGTATCGTAGTCCATTTTCTTTTCCAAATCCTGCATTTACAGCACTTGTAAAATTGTATCCTGCTGCTCGTGCATCACTCATTGAGAATGGCCAATATGGGAAAAATGGAGCATCTTTTTTATCAATTTGAAAATGGATATGTGCAGTTGTTGAATTTCCTGTAGATCCAACTTTTCCAATTTGTTCATCTTTTTTTACTATATCTCCCACATTTACATTTCTATTTGATAAATGTGAGTATGATGAGTATACAGTTCCATAGTTTGGAACAGAGTCATGACGAATTACAATATGTTGTCCGTATCCAGTTGATTGTGTGATGGATTTTACAACAATTCCATTTGCAATAGCGAATACTGGTGTTCCTGTGGCAAGTTTTATATCTACTGCTGGGTGTGATCCCGTATTTTCAAAATGATCAAATTTATATTTCCCCATGTACACAATAGGATATGTAATTTTTCTATTTACTGTTTCTTTTTCCCATGCATCGCTTCTCATTTTTTCAACTTCATATCGTGGTGCATCCACAAGTTCATTTGCACTATAACTTGAATAGAGTCGCGTGTTGTTTCCTCCAACACTAAACCAGTTTGGTGCTTTATGAAATGGATAAACTGCTCCATCAAATGGAATTGGAGATGGTGTATCTGTGATAGATGCTTTAAACTGATCTGCACTTTGTGAGAATAAAAATATTCCACATATCATGAGTGCACAGCTTATAACAGCGGTTGCAATTGGTCGCTTCCGTGTTACTTCAAGATATTTATTTTTGGATACACGAACTACTTTCCATAATTTTCGTCCTGTATATCCAAAGTGTAATCGAGAATTTACTGGGCGTACATGAAAATATTCATCTTTTTTGCTTTGATACTCTGTAGAGTGTAATGCTTGATAATTATCTTTTTCAGTTACTTCTGTGTTTATACCTGTTTTTATGTCTGTATCTATCTCTGTATTCATAATATTGTATATAAAGCGTTTGTATTTGTATTGATATAATGATATGAAAAATCTCATTTTTTCAATACAAATACAAACGCTTTATATACAATATTATGAATACAGAGATAGATACAGAGATAGA
>CAMZKZ010000004.1 GCA_947311645.1 uncultured Candidatus Altimarinota bacterium
CAAATTTTCATATTTTTAATTTTTTATGTATTATTATTTCATGCTTCCTAAAATCCCTCGTACAATTTTTGTTACAAGTCGCGAACTTAAACTTCTTATAACCTGTTTTGTAAAGGTTTCAACATACCCTTGTCTTTTTGATGCTTTCCCATCTGATGAAAACAATGCCCCAAATACCCCTGTAGATGATTTCTCCTGTATTTCTACTTCTTTTTGTTTTTTTTCTGCGCGCTCTTTTAATATTTCAAACGCAGATTCATTATCTATACTTTCTTCATATATTCCATAAAGAGGCGAATTTTTTATTTTTTCACTTCTTTCTTCTTTTGTAAGAACACCCATTCTACTCTGTGGTGGTCGTATCATTGTATGTTCCACCATTGTAGGAGCTCCATCTTTATCAAGTGTAGAAACAAGTGCATACCCTACCTTCATATTTCCTATTTTTTCTTCTGTCTCAAAATTTGGATTTTCTCGAAATGTTTCTGCAGCAATTTTTACCGATTTTTTCTCTTTTGGAGTAAATGCTCGTAATGCATGCTGAATTCGATTTCCCAATTGTCCTCGTACATCCTCTGGAATATCAAGAGCATTTTGCGTTACAAAAAATACCCCAACTCCTTTTGAACGAATTAATCGCACAACTTGTTCCACTTTTTCTATCAACACCTTTGGAGCATCTTTAAAAAGCAAATGTGCTTCATCAAAGAAAAATACAAGCTTTGGTTTTTCAATATCTCCCACCTCTGGTAACTGCTCAAATAATTCTGAAAGCAACCATAATAAAAATGCTGAATAAATTCTATTATTTTGCATTAATTTTTGTGCATCTAAAATATTTACCACCCCATTTCCAGAAAAATCTTTTTTTAATAACTGATGAAAATCAAATGCTTTTTCTCCAAAAAATTCTGTTCCCCCCGCTTCTTCTAAAATTAATATTTGCCGTGCAATAGCATTAATACTTGCACTACTAATATTTCCATATTCTGAAGAAAATTCTTTTCGTTTTTCTCCTACAAACTGGACAACCGATTTTAAATCTTTTAAATCAATTAATAACAACCCTTCATCGTCTGCTATTGTAAAAATCATATGCAAGATCGCATCTTGTGTATTACTTAAATCCAATAACCGACTCAACAACAATGGACCCATTTCTGAAATTGTTGTACGAATAGGGTGCCCTTTTTCTCCATAAATATCCCAAAATATAGCAGGGAATCCTTTCTGTACAAAATCTTTTTCTTTTTCTAAACCGATAAACTGCAATCGTTCATCTATTTTTTCATGCGGAGTTCCAGACTCTGCTAATCCTGCTAAATCCCCTTTCGCATCTGCCGTAAATATAGGAATTCCTTGCTGCGATAATTGCTCTACTAAAACCTGCAAAGAAACAGTTTTTCCTGTTCCTGTTGCCCCTGCAATAATCCCATGACGCGTAAGCATAGAAAGATCAATTTCGACCTTTTTACAAGATTTTTTACCAGCATCTCCTTTATTTTCTAACACCGCCCCGCCCAATATTACAGATTTCATAAAGAGATATAAAATTATTTTGTCAAAGTGGTCTAATGTATTGTAGAACTTTCAATGCTCGATTGTAATGGTAAGTTTTTCAAGCAGTGATGGAAGAGTGCGTACCCAAAATGGAGAGAGTTCTATTTCTGCTGTTGCAATTTCTTTAAAATTATTAATAAGCCTATTTTGTGCTTCTTCTTTTGGAAGAGAAAGAATATGTTTTTTTGCATTCATAATAAAAATTTTTTCTGCATCTGTTTTTGTATTAAGCGCATATTCATATATTCCTCGTGTTGAAAAGCTTGCTTTTACTTGTGATGATTCATCTGAAAGTGTTTGTATGAAAGAGGTAAGGTAATCTTTATTTACGCTTTTTAAAAACATTCCATCTGGAGTGATTTGTTTGTATTTCATTTCCAATAATTGTATTACATTATCGGTATTATATACATATATTTTCATTCGTACTTTTATTTTTGCATCAATAAACCCTTGTTCTTTAGAAAGAAGTTTTTGAAATTCTTCTTCATTGTCTGCAAATTTATATTCAAGTATTTCAACTTGCAGTGTTTTAAATATTGGAGAAATAAATTGAAAAACATCGTGTTGTGTATTTTTTTCTCGTAAAAGTTTTTGAGCTTCGATTTTTGCTTTTTCAAACGCTTCTTGTTTAAAAAAGAGTTTTGCTTTTTCAAAGTCATCTTTCGTTATTTTATATTTCCATTCACTTACTCCACCAGTGAAAGTAGATTCTACCTCTGCATATATTTCTTTTTGCATTTCTTCTGGTAGCCCTGGTATATTGAGCTTTTCTCCTTTTTCTTTGTTTCCTTTTTCTCCCACAATACTTCCATATATATCTTTTGGAGGCATTGTAAAGTGTATAATTACATTTCCATTCTGCGGAATCGTTGTCCATTCTGGAAGTTCAATTATAAGATTATCTTTAAATTGAAGTTTTGTGTCTTGTCGAAGTGTTATATCTTCATTTGTTGTGTTTATAAGTTTTATACTTCCTTGCGCATTTTCTCCGTAAAATTCTTTAGAAACTTGTGTAAATCTACTGGTAAATTGAAAATTTTCATGCAGAGGAACCATAAAAAGTCCATTGTTCTTTTCCCATAATTCAGGTTCTGTAAATTTTTCTTCATCTAAAAAATGAATATTGATATGCATCTCAGCTTCTTTTTTACTAGGAGTAATTATTATATTTGCGGCTGGAATAACAGTTGTAATAATAAATCCAAAAAGAAGAGTTGCTATTCCTGTAAGAATAAAAAAAGAATGCAGTACTGGTTTCGATATCATTCTGTGTATTGTTTGTGGTTGAGTTTTTGGTTTGGAAATGCGTGTATCGATAGGAATATGCGAGATATTAAGTCGTGCTAATACTTTTGACGCATCGGTATCGGTATTTGGTTTTGTTTCAAGGCGTTCAAGAATAGTGTTCGTATTTTCTTCGCGAGAAAGGTCTGTGTCTGAAATATGTTCTTCTGTTTCTTCGCTATTTTCTAATTGGTCGCTCGTGTTTTGCAGAAGATTTAGGGATTTTTTAAGTGGAATATCATCGGCATACTCAAGACTTGGAAGGGTTTTAATTCCTATGGATTCAATTTCTTTTCGTGCTTTTGAATTTTTGGTAATAATTGTTATATATTTATTTTGGGTATCACAAAAATCTCGTAGAGATTGAAGGTCTGTTTTTTGTATAAAGATATGTGCTTTTCGTGGAAACAAAAGAGATAGCGTTTCTGATTTTGATCGCATTATTTCTTCTGTGATTTCAGAAAGAGTTTCTTGCCCGTTGAAAGAAAGGATTCGAAGTGAAATCATGTAAAATTGTAGTCAGGTTACGGTAGATGTATAGTATCAAATTATAAAAAATAATAATATAAAAAAACTCATTATTTCTAATGAGTTTTTATGTATAATAATAAATAAAAATTATTTATTTGCTTCAATTAATGCTTTAACTTCTGCATCTGAGTAGAATTTTTCTTTTAATCGTGCAGATTTTCCTTGTCGTTCTCTCATGTAAAAAATACGAGATTGTCGAACTTTACCAATTTTAACAAGTTCAATTTTTTTGATATGTGGAGCATGAACTGCAAAACCTTGCTCTACTGCAAATCCATTATGTACTCGTCGTACTACGATAGAATGACCAAGTTCTTTTTTTCCATTTACAGAGATAATAAGCCCTTCAAATATTTGAATTCGTTGTTTGTCTCCTTCTTTCACTTCGTAATGAACACGAACAGTTTGACCTGATGTAAAGAGTGGAAATCCTTCTTTTTTTCCTTCTTGCCGAAGTTCTTCAATTGTTACAGCCATAATAATTTTAACTTAAATAATTTTTTTATATTAATATATTAAGAAGAATGTTTTTCTTCTTTTAATTTAATTTCAACTCGTTTTTTTGCAACTTTACAGTATTTTTTAAAAGTACCATTTTTAAATTTTGCCAAATTTAATCGGTGATTATTCACATAAAAATGAGTTACGATTGCTCCAGATTCATCTCCAGTTGATCGACCTACAAAGGCTTTTTTCTTTACTCCTCTTGGCATAGTATAAAAATATTTTAAATAACACATTTAGTTTTTCTTCTTTTTTCAATAAGACAAAATGCATTTTTTCATATTTGTAGTTCTTTTGTCAATTGATATTGCATGTTTTATTCTTTGTTTTGTATAATCTGAGTATTATTAACTGTAAAAATATGAATTTAGAAGCAATGAAGGAGGCAGGAAGCGATATATTTAAAAAACTTCCGTCTTGGGTTCGGTGGCTAATAGAAATGAGTATAAATATCATTGTTGTTATTATAATACTCACAATAATAAGAAGGTTTGTATTTCTTCCGCTTACGATAGATGGTGTATCTATGCAACCAACTTTTGAAAGCGGAGAGGTAATTTATGTTGATAGATTTGTTCCAATGTTTTCGGGGTATGACTATGGAGACGTTGTTGTGTTTGTACCACCAAAACAACATGGAGAAAAAAAAGAAATACAAGAAACTGGCTTGATGTGTTTGTTTGAAAAAGCTCATAACATACTGTTCTTTTCTGGAAAAGAAAATCCCTGTAATGTCTATAAAACATATATAAAACGAATAGTTGGGCTTCCTGGTGACAGAGTTGAAATTAAAAATGGGCATGTCTTTGTTACACGAAAAGGAGAATCTGAACCTGTGCAAATGCGAGAGGATTTTTTATTGGATAAAAATAAAAATAAAACATGTGTTCCTGCTCAAAAATGCTCACAATTATTTGCATTAGCGTCTCAATCAGGGAAATCATACCCAGTAGTTCCTGAAGGAAAATATTTTGTATTGGGGGATAATCGAGTAAATAGTTCTGATTCTCGTGCGGAAAGTTGGGACACACCATTTGTTGAAGAAGAAGATATTATTGGTATAACGAGAGCTGTTTATCTCTCTCCAAAACCTATTGAATCTCAAGGGTCGGCGTTTTCCAATTATATTGCTGCGTTGCGAAATATTCCTTCAACCTTTTCTGGGATTCGGCTTATAGGAGATAACGATATTTTTTCTCAAGATACATTATGATTTTAATAATAGCTTCTCGTTTTGATAAATCAGAAAATAATGTTGTAGAAAGCTTGATAAAAAGTGCAACACAAACCATATTGGAAAGCAACGAACGCTATGAAGTCGTTCGAGTTGCAGGTGCAAATGAAATTCCTGTAACTATTCAGCACTACCTAACACGGTATCCGGAAAAATTTTCAGTAGCCATAGCTCTTGGACTAATTATAAAAGGAGATACCGATCATTATGAAATGGTAAGAGATTCTGTAACAATGGGAATTACTCATTTATCTTTGCAGTCTGAGACTCCTATTATTCAAGGGGTTTTAGCATGTTACAATAAAGAGCAGGCGATAGAGAGAAAATTTTTAGGAAAAGAATTTGCAGAAACTGCACTTGAAATGAAACACATACAATCATTATAAAAAAACTATATGTTTACAGGAATTGTAGAAACTTTTGTACGAGTAAAAAAAAGAACTCTTTCTTCTTTGGTTATTGAAAACCCTTTTGGAAACGATGTAAAAATTGGTCAATCTCTTTCATGTAATGGGGCGTGTTTGTCTGTTACAAGCTTTACAAAAGAAGAAATAGTCTTTGATGTTTTATCGGAAACTTTTAAAAGAACAAATTTAGCACATGCAGAATATATAAATATTGAAAGAGCAATGCTTGTGGGTGGAAGATTTGAAGGGCATGTAGTTTTGGGGCATGTAGATGAAACTATTGTGTTTCTGGAAAAAAGAAAAGAAGAAAGTGGTATTGAGTTTCTATTTTCTTTACCAAAAAACATGCAATATATAGTGGAAAAAGGTTCTATTTGCTTAAATGGTATTTCATTAACTATTGGTACTATTACAAATGAATCATTTTCTGTTTTTTTAATTCCTTTAACCTTAGAGCATACAAATTTGGGAGTACTGCAAAAAGGAGATAGAGTTTCGCTTGAATATGATTATTTAGGGAAATTACTACTTGCTCAGAAATAAAATATAAGACGATGTAGGGAAATTAATATATATAATAAAAAACCCATTTCGCAAAAGTGAAATAGGTTTTTTTGAGTATTCGTGGCAGACGAGACAGGACTTGAACCTGCGACACCCGGTTTTGGAGACCGGTGCTCTACCAACTGAGCTACTCGTCTATTGAGTAATGTGGAAGAAAAACTGGCGGAGAGATAGGGATTCGAACCCTAGGTGACATTGCTGCCACGACGGTTTTCAAGACCGTAGCTTTCGACCACTCAGCCATCTCTCCGATGTTATTTGGTGGTAACTCTTTAGTAAGAGCCCCGCAATTTTGTCTATATTTAAAAAAAACTCAAGAAAATTCTCATAAATTATTTTAGCCCTCTACCTAAGCCAAATACAACTTCTCTATGACTTACATTACCCCAAGGCATTTTTCCTAAAAACTTGAGACTCGACGCCATAGTTGGATTGATATTAAAATAACGGGGATATCAATCATCTTTTTAACTACTCTCAATCATATAAATCTTCTAATAAATTCTAAAATATCTATA
>CAMZKZ010000005.1 GCA_947311645.1 uncultured Candidatus Altimarinota bacterium
CTAGTGTTAAATCTCCTGTTAGTTGATTACTACCTAAATATAAATAAGTTAAATTTGTTAAATTTTGTACTGGTGTCAAATCTCCTGTTAGTTGATTAACACCTAAATGTAAATAAGTTAAATTATCTTTTAATTTATCCATTTCAGCTTGTGCTGGTAGTGGACCTACAAGATTGTTCTCTCTTAAATCTATTTGTGTAACATTTCCTCCACTCACTGTAATACCTTTCCAGTCAGTAACTGCTCCAGTTCCCCAGTTAGTGTTATCTGCCCAGTTGTCTCCATCTGTGGAGTTATAAAGTGCTTCTAGAGCCTCACATTGTATTTGTGGTACTCCTGTTGTAGCTTCATCTGTACAGTCTACTGATAGTGTAGATGCAGCAAATGTGCTAGATATATTAAATATTCCAAATAGAATAGTTAATAACAAAATATTCTTTCTCATATCTTTATTGTTAAAATAAAATAAAATAGTAATGTAAATTACATAGCAAGATGATATCATTATTATTTTAAAAAAAACAAGATTTAAGTTATTTGCGAACATTCAAGGTTATATTAGGTCACTTTGTAAATCATTATCAATGTATGCCCCCTTCCCCTTGAACGACCCAATAACTTTCATTGTAAAGCAATATTTTTTATTAATTTGACAACACTTTTCTTTCTTTATATGTTATTCTTTCCATACCACTTTGATTGTAGAACTTTCAAAACATTTTAAAAAATATATGAAAAATATTTTTTCTGATATCACTATAATAGACTGTACACAAGTTTTTAGTGGACCATTTGCTACTCGACATTTTGCCGATTATGATGCAACAGTAATAAAAATAGAGCCTATTGATGGGGATAGTAGTAGGAAATTTCCACCATTTTAAAAAAACAATAGAACTAAAATTCTCAAAATATTCATCAGAAGAGATTATTGAATTGTTACAAGAAAAAAATATTCCATGTGCAAAAATCAATACAATGCTTGATGTAATAAATGATGAAGAAAATTTTACACTCAATCTTCTTTCAAAAGAATATAAAAAAGGAGTAGGAGAATTTGTTGTTTCAAACGGAGGAATAACTTTTAAAGATTTTAAACAAAAAGAAATAATTTTTATTGCAGTAGAAAATAATAAAGTCTGTAGTTTTGTAAGTTTTTCACCATATGAAATATGCGATAATACCAAACTACATAATAATTTTTTTATTTGTACACTCCAAGCTACTCATCCTAAACATAGAAGAAAAGGATATATTTCTATTCTCACAAAAAAGGCAGAACAAAAAATATATAAAACGAATAAAAATGTATCATTTATAGGGTTTTCAAATAATTATGGAATTCAAATTGATAAAAAATCTAAAACAATAGCATATAAAATAATACATCAATTTACTTCTGTACGCATTCCTTCTTGTTATTTTTCATCTCTTTATTCTGAAAATATTTCATTTGCAGAAATAAAAGCACCACTCAATAAAATAAATATTTTTAATGATACAACTCAAAAAAAAATTGCAACCGTTATATATTCTAAAAATAAATATACAATAGATATTTACAATATTTTATATTATGAAACAAATATTGATAAAAAAAATATTTTTACATATTTATCACAATTTGCTCGAGAACAAAAAAAATAAATATTTTTCTTACAATAAAATCTGAAGAAGCTTTGTTTTTAGATAATAAAAATTGGAGATTGGAAACTGGAGATATTTTATAAAAATTGAAATTTTTATCTCTCTTTTTGATGAGTTATTTCCAAAATACCACCCTATAAATGTCTGTTAAGCCTAAATTTTAATTATTACAATTATTATAATTAGCTATAAATATTTGTAATTTCTTTTGGAACTTCACTTTCTACATATATTTTTTTTCCTGTTTCTGGATGAATAAATTGCAAAGAAAATGCATGCAATGCTTGGCGTTTCAACTTCCATTCTTTTTGTAATTCCCTATTCCATTTAAAATCACCATAAATTTGGTCTCCTGCAAGTGGATGATTATTCGATGCAAAATGAATTCTAATTTGATGCATTCTTCCTGTTTCCAATAACACTTCAACAAGAGATGCATCAAGATTTGGAAAATATTGTTCTACTGTATAATGGGTAACAGAATCTTTGCCTTTTTCAGAATTAATAGAAATTTTTGTATATTTACTTCCTCCTCCTTGTGCGCGTTCTTCGCGTCGCGCAATTTTTTCTGTAATAGTTCCAGAATCTTTTAAAAATGCACCACGCACCAATGTTTTATAAATTTTTTGAATACCCCCTGTTTGCAATAAATGTATAATTTTTCGTAAAAATCCATCATTTTTTGCAACCATTACCAGCCCAGAAGTATCCTTATCTAACCTATGCACAAGTTTTGGCTCTGGAGCATTTGGGTTTTTTTGTCGTATGAGTGCCACACAATAATCTATTAATGAATGCCCATATTTAATTCCAGAACCAGGATGAACAGCTACTCCTGCAGGTTTATCAACAATAAAACAAAATTCATCTTCATATAAAATTTTTGTTTTTTTCAATTTTGGATTTTTAAGAACTGAATCAAAATTTATATCTTTCTTTCTTTCTTTTCTTACCCCAAATTCCGATGGCTGAAAAAATATTTTTATTTCATCTCCTTTATGCAAAGTAAGTGATTTTTCTATTTTTAATCGCTTTCCATCACGGAATACTGCTATTTTTTTTGTTCGAAAAAATTTATGTCGCATTCCCCGCGGAACTTGTGGATAATGATGTTCAATATAGCGTTCACATCGAATCCCATCATCATTAGCCGTAATTACGATTGGAACATTTGTAGTCTCTTCTGTCATATAAAATAAAATAGTTTTTTACCCTGTGAGTCCATATTTCTTTAAAAGCATTGTAAATTCTTCCATTGCATCTTTTGCCCATTGCTTTGTTGTTTCTGAAGTATTCACACTTTGAAAATACACAAAAATATTTTTATTTCCTTCTGTAATTTTTGATTCATCACATTGTGCTGAATCAAATCGACATCCAATCACTGTTTTATCTTCTGTTGTAAAAAATGCATATTCTCCACGACGAAGCGGAATATTTTCTTGTGATAAATGTTCTTTTCCAGGCATTGGAGTAAATACCTCATTTCCATTTATAAAATCGATAGATACACTTTCATCTAAAAACTCTACATCATGAGCTCCTGCAGAAAGCCCATGTTTCAATGAAACAATATTATATAAATCTACAATAGTATTAATATTGGGAAGCTTTCCATTTTTTTCTGCAAGTGTTCCAAGCATTTCTGGAGCACATGGAAATTGATCTATAGAAAATCCTAAATCTGTTTTAATTTTATTTTGTAGTGCAACTCGTTCTTTCCATTCAGCATTATTTGTTCCCCCTTTTTCAAGCCAGTTTTTCACTTCTTGTTTCAGAAATTTTTGCATTCCTCTTGGAGTTTTTTTTACGGCAATAGCATTATATTGAGCACTTTCTGCATACATTCCCTTTTCTTGACACGCCTCAGAAAGAGTAAAATGTATTTTTTTTCCATTTGAAAATTGCGTATTGAGAGAACCCCCATCATTTTTTTCTACAGATGGTAAATGTAATTTTTCAATTCGTGGAAAAAGCATTTTGAGTTCTCCAAATGCAGAATTTTGTTTACATTCTGTACATGAATTTTGAAAAATATCTTCTATTTTTTGTGCTGTTTCTGGAAGAAATGCTGTTAATTTATCTGCAATCCATACCATAACATATAAAATATGAGTTAAGAATTTTTGTGTTTTTTCTGGATTTGTTGTGATGAGTTCCCAAGGTTTTACCGTATTTATTTTCTGATCACAAAACTCTACTGCTTTAAAAATTTCTTCTAAAGCAGTATTAAAAATATACCCATTCATCGCCGTTTCTATTTTTTTATCCTGTTCTTCTAAAAATTTTGTAACACTTGGGCATAAATTTTCTGGTGTTGAAGGTGAAAAAACAGCACTTCTTTCACATAAATTATATACACGAGAAACAAGGTTTCCTAATCCATTCGCAAGATGTGCTTGATAAATTTCTTCAAATCGAGATCGCGAAAAATCTGCATCTTTTCCAATTGGTACTTCTCGTAAAAGGAAATATCGTACTGCATCCGTTCCATATTTTTCCACTTCTCCAAAAGGATCAACCACATTTCCCAGAGATTTACTCATCTTATGTCCCTCGCTTGTTAAAAACCCATGAACAAAAATTTTATTCGGCAATTTTTCTTGAGCAGAAAGCAACATTCCAATCCAAATTCCTGCATGAAACCGTAAAATATCTTTTCCTATAACATGCACCACTTCTCGCTCTTCTCTTTTCCAAAATCTATTAAAAAGATTTTCTTCTGTATTTTCTTCACTATCTTTATACCCTAATGCAGAAATATAATTTGTAAGTGCATCGCACCATACATACATATTTTGTGAGTCGTCGTTTGGAATTGAAACTCCCCATGGCAATTTTTTTGATGGACGAGAAAATGAAATATCATGAAAGCCTTCTTTTGCCATTGTTAAAATTTCATTTTTTCGAAATGCTGGAACAATTTCCAATTCGTTTGTTTCTAACAATTCTACAATTTTTTCAGAATATTTCGATAAATTAAAAAAATAATTTTCTTCAGAAATTTCTTCTGGAGGTCTTTTATGATTGGGACAATTGCCATTTTCATCTAATTCTTTTTCAAGCATAAATGCTTCGCACCCATAACAATAATTTGCTGTATATGATTTTTTTTCTAAATCTCCTGCTTCAACTAATTTATTCCATAATGTATGCACAGAAGGCCAATGTTTTTTTTGGTCTGAAGTACGAATAAAATCATCATTTGAAATATTTAAACATTTTCCTAATGCTCTAAATTTTGCAGAGTTTTCATCACATAACATTTGAGGTGTTATATTTTTCTCTTCAGCTGTTCGTTGAATTTTTTCACCATGTTCATCTGTTCCAGTAAGAAAAAATGTTTCTCGCCCATTATATCTTCCCCATCGTGCAATAACATCTGCTTCAATACTTTCCATTGCAAAGCCAACATGCGGAGCACCATTTACATATGCGATTGATGTTGAGACATACAAAGATCTATTTTTTTCCTTACTCATAATGATATTAATATTAAATTTCTTCTATGATTTTTTATAATATACACTATAAAACAAAAAACCACTAGAACAGAACGAGTATTTTTCATGAAAAAAACCCTTGTATTTTTAATAAGATAGTTGTAAGGTTATATGAATTGCATAATTCATTAATACAAATACATACTTCTTGCATACACAAACATGAAATTTTTACCATTTTCATCATCGGTTGCCCTTTCTTTTCTTTTAGGAAATAGTGCCATGGCAGCTGAATCAGCAGATTTTATCTTAATTGATAATAATCTTACAGAAACACAGCAATCGACACAAACAATAGATGGAGACGAAATTCAAGCATACGAAGAAGCAAATCTTATTGAAATTCAAAAAATTGGAGAATCAGCAGATTTTATCGAAGCAAGTTCGTATTGCGGAAATTCGCAAATCGAAACTCCAGAAGTCTGTGATACCAATAATTTTGCAGGAAAAACATGCTCCTCTTATGGATATGATACAGGATTTTTACAATGCCTTAATACATGTCAAACAATTAGCACACAATATTGTAAAAATAATCCAACCCCAACTCCAACTCCTATCGCGACAACAATACCATCAACTGGAGGAGGTGGCGGAGGATATATCCCACCACCAACAACACAGGTTACACCAACCCCAACCCCTACTCTATCTCCAACAGAAACACCAGTTCCAGCAACACCCGTTCCAGAAATAACCCAAACTCCAACTGCCACTCCCTATATTCCTCAAATTCCAACAGCAACAGCAGAAGCGACACGCACTCCTGCCCCTACGACTCCCCCACCAACACCTACAATATTTCTACCCCCTCCAACTTCTCCTTCATATACTGTTGCCCCATACATAACAACACCAACACAAATCACCACAGGAAACACTCTACAAAAACCTCTCGTAACTGAAGAAGAAAGAGAGAGTACTATAGGTGATAACAATGAGCATACTATTGAAAACAATAGTGAAAATAATACTGGACAAAATATTATAAATATTGGAAGCAATACACAAGAAAACGATCCATTTCATAACAGTGCAGAGAATACTGGAGAACACAATCCTAATATAAATAGTACAGAGAGAAATCAAACACAACACCAAACCCTACAAGAAAAAGCATACTCAATATATTCAGAATATAAACACAAAATTCCATGCTGGATATGGATACTCATCGCATTCATCCTTGGATGCCTTACTCGATTTATTGGACGAAGAAAGAAAGAAGAAACACTCACCTATTCTGAAAACCTTGCCAATCAAGCACAAAAATTAAAAAAATCTTTTTAACATACTCATGACTACATTTTTTAGTAAATCCCTATTGGCAACTGCATGCATACTTACTGCATACCCCAATATTTCAGTTTCTGCTGCAATTACACCAGAAATTCCAAGAACACTTATTTACGAAGGACGCCTTTTATCAAAAACAAGCCAAAAACTTGAAGGTGACTATACCCTTCGATTCTCACTATGGAAAACAACAGATATTCAAGACGATGAAATAGACGCAACAACAGGAGAACTTAATATCAATGACCCTGATTTTGGAAACTGGACAGAAGAAATTAGCATACAATTCACAGATCAAGGATACTTTTCTGCAATACTTGGTGAACAACAAGCTTTTACCGATATTCTGCTTACGGATCATAAATACCTGCAAGTTGAAATTAAAAAAGGACTCCCAACCGATGATAACGATGAAGACTATCAAGTATTAGATGTTGATGTTTTAGATGATGAAAAAGACAGAAAACTTATTTCATCACTTCCATATGCATTTAATGCAGAAGAATCAAATACTGCAAAAACAGCAGAAGGTTCTGTTGGAAATGTATTCGTTATAGATCCTGATAATACGGTAGAAACCGCCGAAACAGGAGAAATTCAATTAAAATTTGGAGAAATGCTTGCCAAAATTATTGCATATAATTATGACAGAAGTCTGTTTACAATAAATGATTCTGTTGAAATTACAGGAGATTTATCACTTGCATCAGACACTGGAAGTATTACATTTTCTCCAGAAAATAGCATTGGAAATAACACATATATTTTACCTGATTCAGATGAAAGTGTAGCAGATGCAAGCATTGATGAAACATTCATACTGGTTGATACGAAAACAACACAAACACTTGAAAATAAAACAATAGATGCAAGTCTTAACAATATTACAAATCTTGATATTTCAAGCCTTCAATCAAGTCCAAAACACATAACAATTACGCCTCAATACCCAAATACAACATTTGAAGCAAATACAACGCAAAATCAAGTAAGTGTATTTATGGGAAACGAAGAAATGTTGGGAACAACTGTACAATATTATAAAATTTCTACAGATACGACAGACAACACTCTGCATACTGGAAAATTTATTACTACTATAAACCTTGAGGAATTTTCAGAATTTGATACCAATAATGGAAAAATTATGCTTCATTTTAAAACAACAAACAGCGATAGCACAAAAAATAAAATTGATATCAGTGTAAGCGATTCAGAAGGAAATATTTTTACAACAGTTCAAGATAATACGAGTGATAACCAATGGAGTATCATAGAGATTGATCTTTCTAGTATTGATATATCAAATTCTATCATACAAACAGATCATAGTATTCAACTTGAAATTGATGCATTTACTTCAACAGATAGTACTGTTTTTATTAGTAATATTATTGCTCACTACAAAGGAAAATAATTTTTATACAATATTTTTGACCAAATGATTGAAGTCATAAAACTCTATATCTTTCTAATACATAATACAAATATATACTTTAACCCTTTTTTTATGCGTATTAATACATTCACTGCATCTGCAGTTATTATTCCTTTACTGGCATCATCTGCTGCTGCAGCAGATATTCAAATCTGGAGTAATGAAAAAGAACTTGAAAATGGAAATCATCTTATTTTAGATGCCGATGATACTGGAGGAGATATTTTTCTTCAATTTGGGAATACACTTTCAGAAACATTTTCTTGGGATAATACAAACCTTCGATTTAATCTTTCAGATAATTTACATGTAGAAGGAAATATTTCACTTACAGGAAATGTTGAAATGCAAGCACTCGCAACTGTTGATGGTGTAGATGTTTCAGAACTTGGAGCAGATGTAACTGCTTTAGAAAATAGAGTAACTACAAACGAAGGAAATATCGCAACAAACGCAACAAATATCGCTGGAAATACTTCAAACATTGCAACAAATGCAAATAATATTGCAAGTAATGATACTGATATTGCCGCATTACAAGCAGAACAAACAACTCAAGATGCTAATATCACTACAAATGCAAACAATATTGCAAGTAATGATACTGATATTGCTGCATTACAAACAGAACAAA
>CAMZKZ010000006.1 GCA_947311645.1 uncultured Candidatus Altimarinota bacterium
AAGTACTGGGGAAAATGAAAATATTTACCTTTCAAAAACGAAAATCTCAATCTCAATATTTTTCTAGAAAAAAGAAAGGAAAATAGAGAGGAGAAGTAATAGAAAGAGTAGAAAGAGTAATGAGAGAGAAAACTTGAAAAAAGAGGGGATAGAGAAGAAATAAAAATAATTACTTTTTGAAAAATGTAATTATTTTTTTATTGAAAAAATTTGTTATGTATAATATTCCACCAAATATGAGAAGAGAGCTACATATAAAAAAGAGAACGGTATAATATTTCCCGAAAGAAAAGAGAATAATATCTTTAAGAAAGAATATAAAGAGCGCCATGCTTGTTCCTGCAAGTATTATTTTAAGAAGATACGAATATTGAACTGGAAAATATTGTGTTTTTTGCAGATGAAAAAACAGAAGAAATGATAGAATTATTTCTGTTATAAGGGTGGAGATAGCAGATCCTTTTAGTCCAAGGAGTGGGATAAAATATAAATTTATACAAAGCCCAATACCAACAATAATGATATTTGAGTACAGAACTTTTTTTTGTTTATTGAGAGCAATGAGTGCAAATGATGAAAATATATTTATATATGCAAAAAATAATGCACATGCAAGAAAGAAAAATGCGGTATCTGATCCACTTTGCGTTGCCGTTTGAAGGAGGTGTTCCGATGCAAGCATTCCAGAAAGTGGAGTGGCGAGCAATACTCCACCAATAGTTATGGGTAGAGCCATTAGAATCATAAATAGGAGTGAATAAGAGAGAGTGTTTTGTTTCGTGTTGGTATTTTCTTTTGTTTGAAGTGTTTTGGTAAGATGTGGGAGTAATGAATTCATGAAGAATATTGGGAAATAGAGTAGTACTTCCATCATTCTGAGTGCAACTAAATATTTTGCAGATTCAATATCTCCACAAAACTCAGCAGTGCAGACCGCTTCACCTCCTTGTTCAGGATTCTGTTCAGATCGTGGTAATAACCACCCTAGCAATAAAAATCCCATTCGAAAGTAGAATGTTGTAAGAAACATAGATATTCCAAATGGGAGAGCTGAGAGAAATAATTTTTTTAATTCACTTCGTTCTGTAGTGGTAAAACTTTTTTTTGTAAGGTGGAGGGGAATTTCTTTTTCAGAAAAATAATAGGTAATTCCCATAATTATAAAACTTCCAAGTAATCCAAGAAATAAAATCCAAAAAAATGGTGCATTTCCTCCTGTATGAACATTATTTATAATAGGGTAAAAGTATTGAGTGATAGCAACTACACCAAGGAATGTAAAAATTTTTCCAGTAATGAGTGCATACGCATAATTTTGCATTTTTAATGCATATTGCAATACAACAGATACCGTCCCACTCATGAGAATAAAAAATGTTCCTATTCCTGCAATAATAATTCCGAGCGGAATATTAGTCGCAAAATATGCTGGTATACAAAATGCAATTCCAATTGCAAAAGCTATAGATATGAGTGTGATAATAATACGAAGAATGCTTCCACGAGCATAGAGTTGAGACGAATTTACATTTGGTTTCGAGATTTCTCGTAATACAAGTGTATAAATCCCCATATCTGCAATTGCACCAAAAAGTGCTAAATATTCATATATAGTTCCGTAATCACCAAATTCACTGGTTGAAAAGTACCGTGAAAGTATATTTACCGTTGCAAGTGCTATGATAGCGGTGATGAGTTTTCCCGCAATTTGAACAACGGTATTGGTAAGAATTTTTTTAGCAGTAGACATGTTTATTTTTTATTGAGCTTATTTTAACTTATTTAAGATTGTTATCAATTCTTTACCGATCTTAAAATATTCCCGAGCTAACTCCTGTTTTGAATAGCCTTTGTTCTTGTAATAAGAAAAAAATCTTAGTGTGAGTTCGTAGTTATGTCTCTTAATCTTCTTAAGTATTGTGAGGTCTTCTTTTAATGTACTGATTTCTTCAGTAAGTTTGAGTACTTCCTTTAGTAATAAATCAGGATGTGTGGCAATTGTACTTTCTTTTGTAGAAATTTGCTGTGATATTTCTTTGATAGTGTTGTATTGTAGTGTATTAAGCTTACTTGTGAGAATCGTAAGTCTATTCCATTCTGCTGTAGAGTCTTCTGCGAATGATGCAACATCAGAAAGAAACTCATTAATTTTTATGAGAGGGGTTGAGTTTATGTCGAATTCTTTTAGTACTGGAATTGTTTCTACAGAAATATCTCCAGAAATATTGCTATATAGTTTTTCAAATACTGCATGAGAGAGTTCATTTACTTTCAAGTATGCTTCCGGTTCTTCACCAGGATGTTTGATAGAAACTCCAATTACAGAATCTGTACTCTTGGGTATGTTTACTGTTCCAGCTCCCCATCGTGCATTTGTATAATATATAAATTTTTGCTTAAATGGTGGAAAGTTTCCGTATAGTGCTCGTAGATCAGGGTATTTAGCAGGTGTAATTTGTTCTATGATTATCTTTGATACTTTAGGGAGTCCTTCTTTTTGGCTCTCTTTTTTTTTCATGAAATCTTCAAGCACCATACAAGTAGATATTTCTTCTTTTGTTATTCCTAAATCGAAATAGGGTTTCTTTCGTTTGTTTAGTTCCTCTTCCTCTTTCTTTCGCGCTACTTCTGTAAGTTTTCGTCTTTTATCTATTTCTTTTTGTTCTTCTGGTGACCAATGTGCATCTATACCCATATTATGATTGTAAAATTACTTCGCTGTACTGGTGTATCTATTTTCTCGAATAAGAACAACTTTTACTTCTCCTGGATATTGCATATCTTTTTCGATTCGTCGTGAAATATTTTGAGAGAGTTGTTGTGCTTTTAAGTCATTTACTTGTTTTGGGTCTACAAATACCCACATTTCTCGTCCGGCAGACATTGCAAAACATTTATTTACTCCTTTGTATGAAGTTGCAATTCCTTCGAGTTCTATCATCCTTTTAATAAATTTTTCTGATGTTTCTCTTCGTGCTCCTGGTCGAGATGCAGAGATAGCATCGGCAGCTTGTACAATATATGCTTCTGGTGATTGCAGTTGTACATCTTCGTGATGTGCTTCTATTGCATGAACAAGTTTTTCAGGTAACCCAAATTTACGCGCAATTTCTCCAGAAAGTAAGGCATGTTTTCCACCAATTTCATGAGAAAGAGTTTTCCCTAAATCGTGTAAAAGGGCAGCTTTTTTTGCTAATTCACTATCGGCTCCAATCATTATTGCAATTTGTTCGGCAATAAACGCACATTCAATAGAGTGTCGTAATACATTTTGTCCGTATGAAGTTCGAAAATGCAGTCGTCCAAGAACTTTTGCAATTTCTGGTGGGATTCCAGTAACTCCAGTTTCAAAAATAGCATCTTCTCCTAATTTTTGAATCATTAAGTCTACTTCTTTTGTTTTTTGTTGAAGTATTTCTTCTATTCGCGATGGTGTAATTCGTCCATCAACTAATAATTCTGTTAAGACTTTTGATGCGATAAATCGACGAAGCGGGTCAAATGATGAAAGTGTTACGATATTTGGAGTATCATCAATAATAACTCCCACTCCAAGAGTCCGTTCTAAGGCATTTATATTTCGTCCTTCTCGTCCAATAATTCGCCCTTTCATATCATCATTTGCCAGTGAAACTTCTGTAATAGTAGATTCTACTGTAACATCAGATGCTAACCTTTGAATGCTGTGTACAATAATATTTTTTGCTTCTTCTTCAAGAGTTGCATTCAGTTTTTCTTTCATTCTGTACATTTTGTTGACCAAATCTTGTTCTGATTGGGTTTCAATTTTTTGGAATAGTTGTTCTTTTGCTTCTGTTTCAGAAAGTTTAGCAATAGATTCAAGTTTTATAACTTCTTCTTCTATAATCTTTTTTAGTTCTTCTTTTTCTGCAGAAATTTCATCTCGCAATGCATCTACTCGCGACCGCTGAGCTTCAATATCACTTACTTTTGAGTCGATAGATTTTTCTCTTTCTTCGAGTCGGGCAAGTTCTTTTTCCAGTGTTCGTTCTTTTTTATCAATTGTATTTTTGGCTGATACAATTAATTGTTCTGCTTTTCGTTCTGCTTCTCGTTCTTTTTTATCTGCTTCTTTTTCAATCTTCAGTAATTGTTTTTCTGCAATTGCAATTTTTCGTTCTTGTTCGAGCATTACATTAGACAGTTCCAGGTTTTTTTCTTTAATTGCTTGTTTTCTATTATAGTAAATTCCAATAAAAACCCCAATGGAAAGGGTTGAAAGGAGTGCTATCAAAAAGAGTATATTTTGCATGTTTTTTAAGTAAGTAAGTATTTTAAGGTGTACAAAAAAATAGGATTGTACATCGAGGAGAATGGTATCATTTTTTTTACTATAAGTATAATATTAGATGAAAATATTATGTGTTTATTTTGTTGTTGAAGAGTGTTTTGAGGATATTCCCGATGATAAAAAATCCAATTAAGGTGAGAACAATAGCACTACTACTTGGAATATCTGCATAAAATGAAATCATAATTCCAGTACACACTCCACTGGTATTCAGAAATATACTCAGAAAAACAGATGAGAGAAATTGTTTTGCAAAAATCTGTGCAGTGAGTACCGGTATAACAAGCAGTGCACCAATTAATAAGGCACCAATTGTTTTTAATGAAATGGCTACAACAAGACCAAGAAGAATAAAAAATATCCATTCTATTATCCATGCGTTTTGAGACTGACTGCGTGTATATTCTTTATTGAAAAAAATACCAATAAGTCGTTTCCAAAAGAATAAAAGAAAAGATATACCAGCTATGCATATTCCAGTAAAAATATAAATTTCTTCTGTTGTAGTGGTGAGTATAGATCCGAATAAAAATGTTTCTAATGAAAGGGGGTTATCTTTTGCAAGGTGAGAAAAAAGAAGAGCAAGTGCAACTCCACCAGTTAAAAGCATCATTGAAATCGCTTCTGGCGGAGTTTTTTTTCTTCGTGTAAGAAAAAATAAAATACTACTCGAAAGTATAGATATACTCATTGCTGTATAATATGGAGAAATCTGAAAAAAAATCCCCATACCAACTCCTGCTAAGCTCGAATGTGCAAGCATATCCGAAATCATAGATTGACGACTTGCAACTAAAAAATTCCCTAAAAAAGAGGTAAGTATAGCGCTTAATCCTCCAATAATAAATGCACGAATCATGAAATCGTATGTAAAAATTTCCATTATGCTTTTTTGGTAAGAGAATGATGGTGGTGAATAGGGGTTATACTTTCTGTGTTTTGAGAAAATTCCATGGGGTGGCATCCATTATGCATTGTTTTATTTATGCAAAAAATTTTATTACATTTTGAAATCACACTTTCTATTTCATGCGATACAAAAATAATGGTTGTAGAGTATTGCGTATTGAGATCTGCAAGAAGTTCATAAATCTGTATTTTTGTCGCAAAATCTACTCCGCTTAATGGTTCGTCGAATAATAAAACATCTGGAGTGTTAAACAATGAACGAGCGATAATTACGCGTTGTTTTTGCCCTCCAGATAAATCTTGAAAATTTCTTTTACCAAATTCTTTGTCGAGGCCAACCATTTGTAAAACTTCTGTGCATCGTTTTTTTTCATGCTTTGTTTTCCATAAAAAGAGCGAAGTCGATGCCATTCCAATAACTTCTTCAACAGATATAGAAAAATTGGTATGTAAAAAATAATCCTGTGGTACATATCCAAATGATATATTTTTTTTTCGAATAACTACTCCTGTTGTGGGAGGTATATTTCCTAAAATTATTTGTAAGAGTGTTGATTTTCCTGCTCCATTTGGTCCAATGAGTCCTATATATTCACCTTTTTGAACAGATAAGGAAATGTTAGAAAGAACGGTTGTGTTCCCAAATTGCATACCGATGTTTTCGAGAGTAATTATTGACACTGAAATGCTGTTGAAAGAGATTGTAGGTTGTTTTTTGCCGTTGAAAAGTAATCACCTGTATTGGGTTTTGTTCCCATTGGGTTTATAGAAAGCATTTGTATGCCAGATTCTTTTGAAAGAAGTGTAGCATATTTTTTTACCATATTTTCTTCTGTTAATATATGGGTTATTGCTTGAGTTTTTGCAATATTTTGTAATTCAGCAATGAGTTTTGCCGAAGGGGTGTCGCTTGGAGACATTCCTGCAATGGGAAAAAGTTCAAAGTTGTATCGTTTTTCTAGGTATCCAAAGGCATCATGGGAAATGAATGCTTTTTTTTGTACACAATTTTTTAATTGTGATTGGTATTGTGCATCAAGATTTTTGAGTTTTTCTGTAAGAATTGTGAGGTTTTGTCTGTATATTTGAGAATTTTGAGGTTTTTTTTCTATGAGGATTTGTGCAATATTTTCAGCTATTTTTTGGGCTACTATAGGGTCTATCCATATATGTGGATCAAATCCTTCAGTTTGATGTTCGTCATGGTTATCATGTTCGTTTTTGTTGAGCGATAAGCCACGAGAAGCCTCTAATACCGTAACTCCGTCTGCTTGTAATGTTGGAATACTATCTGTTGTCCATGTTTCCAATCCAATACCTTGGTAGATAACGATATCAGCGTGAGAAAGTTTGACTCTATCGTGTGGAGAAATGGTATAAGAATGAGGACTTTTTCCTCCAGAAAGGTTTATAACATCTGCTGTATTTCCTGCAATTTCTTGTGCAAAAAAAGCAAGTGGGTAAAAACTTGTAACAACGGATAGTTTATTTTCGCTTGGTGGAGCTGAAGAAAGTTCTGATGAGGTTTCTTTTATATTTTGACATCCTGAAAGCACTACACAAGAAAAGAGAAGAAGAGAAAGTGCTGGCTTACGAGAAAATAGAGAAAAGTGAGAAAAGCGAGAAAAAAAAGAAGAAAAAAAGTGTTTCATAAACAAGTATAATGAAAGAGTGAATAGAAAAATGGATTAGGAAGTGCAGAGCTTACATTTTCCATGAAACGATAGCTGATGAGAAGAAATTGACATGCCTTGTGTCGTTAATTTCTTTTCGAGGGCATGAAGCGTTTTTTCTAAATCTTCTGTGTCTAAACAGGTAATAATATGGCATTTTTCACATATAAAGTGATGATGGTGATGTGCTTGTAATTCGTAATATGCAGTTGAGTTTTTCAGAATGATAGACTGTATAATATTGTGCTGAACCAATGTTTCTATTTGTCTGTATAACGATGTTTGGTTAGGAGAAAATTGATGCTGGTGTAATAATTTTTCTAAAGAGGCGATACTTATTGGCTTTTGAATAGATGCGAAAATCTTAACAATAGCAACGCGTAACGGTGTCTTTTTTAGTTTTTTCTCCCGTAAAATTTCTGTAATATTTTTCATATAGTTTCAGTATAGGGAGTGTGTTTTGTAAATGCAAGTTGTTTGCGTTTGATTAGAGTGAACAAGTTTTGTTGCGATATGGTGGGCGTGATGACGTAGTGAATCTTTTGAATATGCAAATTGCGTTTGTGTGGTCTAGTGAGAAATCACCAAGTTGCAAGGTGGGAGCAACATTGCAGAGTCGCTCTGGTGTTTTAATGGGACTAATCACTTATAGTTTTTAATAAGAGATTGCC
>CAMZKZ010000007.1 GCA_947311645.1 uncultured Candidatus Altimarinota bacterium
GCATTTACAAATATTTTTTTTATAGATAATAAATTAGCAAACAAATATGAATGAGATCTAGTAACTGGGGATGTTTGCAACATTATTTTTCGTCTACGTGAAGAAAAAAATACACACCCTCATATGCGCACACAGACACACACAACCCTAATATACCCACAAGATAAATTCTCTCGTTCTTTCTTTTCTCCTTTTTCTCTCACATCTTCCAGAAAACGAATCCAGAACTCCACCTGTAAGACGCGAAGGAGAATCCACAATAAATTCTTTAAAACTTGAAAAAGTTTCTTGTACTTTTTCATAAAATACCCACGAAACATACGCACTAAATGCATATGGTAAGACTAAAGTTGCAACATGAAACATTGTTGCCCATCGCTTTGAAACTTGTTTTTCTTCTTCTACTGCATATAACTTTTTTAGCAAAATTCCATTTTCTTTTTGCAAATCTCTTATTTCTCGTAAATACATTTCTGGTCGTGTTTCTCGTTTTTTTTCAGACATATTTTTTTATAATTATTATTTATTGTATTATTTATTGTATGCTTTGTTATACTTATTCTACTAAAAATAGTATAGTAAAAACATATGAATTACAAAACTCTAAAATTACACCCTTTTATGATGACAAGCTTTCTTCTTAAACTCTCTCCAGATATCACACTAAAAAGTGACTATGTTCGAAAATCACTCATTCGAAGACTCGACCAAAATATCCATAGTACGCTCAATGCTATTTGTGAAAAATCAGAATTTACACTCATACGAAAATATGACAGATTAGAACTTGAACTTTCTCTTTCACACGATAGCGAGAAAAAAGAAAGAGTAATAAAAGCACTGCAATGCGTTTCAGGAATTGCATTTTTTTGGGAACGCGAACAATTTGAATTAAAAGAATTTGATGATATTTTACACGATATAACACCAAAATTACAGCATCTCGAAAACAAAACATTTCGAGTTTCTGTAAAACGAACCGGTAAACATACATTTACTTCAAACGATTTAGCACGATATATAGGAGGAGGACTACTGCGAAGAATACAAAATTGTTCTGTGAAAATGAAAAATTTTGATTATAATGTTCAACTTGAAGTAAAAGATAACACTGTCTCATTACTTACCACTCGATACAAAGGAATTGCAGGAATGCCAATGGGAAGCGAAGAACGAATTGTTTCTCTTATTTCTGGAGGATTTGATTCTGGAGTTTCAACATTTTTAATGATGAGAAAAGGATGCCCAACAGATTTTCTTTTTTTTAATTTAGGAGGATACGACCACAAAGAAGGAGTAAAACAAGTATCAAAATTTATTACAGAAAAATATTCAAATGGATACAATCCAAATATGATTATTATTCCATTTGAAAAAGTAATGCAAGAACTTATTGAAAAAACAGAAGAACGATACAGAACTATTGTATTAAAACGATGCATGATGCGTGCTGCAGAATTACTTGCACAAGATTTTCGATATGCAGCAATTGTTACAGGAGAAAGTATTGCACAAGTCAGTAGTCAAACATTAGTAAATTTATCTGTAATAGAAAAATCTCTACAAAATACACCTCTACTTCGACCACTTCTCACCTTCAATAAAGATGAAATCATAGCAATTAGTAAAGAAATGGGAACAGATATATTCGCATCACAAATGCCAGAATTTTGTGGAGTGCTTTCAAATAAACCAGCTACATCTGCAAAACTCGAAGCGGTACTCGAAACAGAAAAAAATCTTTCACCAAATTTAATTACAGATGCGCTTGCAGAAAAAGTAGTAGAAAAAATGAATAGCCTTACACTCTTAACAGAAGAAGAAATTCCTCTTCAATCAATCATTGAACCAAACGATATCATTATAGATTTACGGCAATCCGATCAAATAAAGAAAAATCCATCACCTTTTGCTTCTACAAATCATACCATTATAGAAATCCCATTCTATGATATAAATGAAAAATTTAAGACCTTAGACCAATCAAAACACTATGTTTTCTTTTGCTCAAAAGGAGTTATGAGTAAAAGCCATGCTCAAGATTTACGACAAGAAGGATTTACCAATATCTCTATTTTTAAAAAAGGAATACAATGCAATGGATAATTGCAGAAAACACTTCTTCTCTCTACAACTTAAAACACTAAAAAAATGTCTATAACTCCACAAGTACCACCACATTCACTCGATGCTGAACATTCTGTTTTGGGAGCATTATTGGTGGATCCAAATGCACTCATGAAAATTTCAGATTTTTTACGAACCGATGATTTTTATTCTCAAGGAAATCAAGATATATATGAGATAATTCTACATTTATCAAATTTACGAAAACCAATAGATTTAATTACTGTTCCCGAAGAATTAAAGAAAAAAGATTTACTTGAAAAAATTGGAGGAATTGGGTTTTTAGCAGAACTCATGACCATTGTACCATCTGCTGTAAATATTTTAGAATATGCACAAATTGTAAAACAAAAATCTACACTACGAAAAATGGTGGTTGCAGGACAAAAAATAACTTCGTTTGGATACGAAGAAGATGAAAACATAGAAAGTTTATTAGAACAAAGTGAAAAAGAAGTATTTACAATTTCCCAAACATTCTTAAAAAATAAATTTATTCCTATAAATGAAATTTTATCAACACGGTTTGAACTTTTTTCCGAACGACATGACAATGATGATGAAGATTTAGATATTGGAGTAAAATCAGGATTTAATAATTTAGACGGAATTCTTGGTGGATTTCAACCATCAGACTTAATAATATTAGCTGCTCGTCCATCAATGGGGAAAACAGGTTTTGCACTTGCTGCTGCTATAAATGCTGCGGATTTATACGGAAAATCAATTGGAATTTTCTCACTTGAGATGTCAAAAGAACAGTTAGTTGATAGAATGTTTGCAAATATTTTACAAGTTGATTCATATAAACTGCAAAAAGGACTCCTTTCCGATGATGAATTTATGAGAATGGGGCCCGCAATGGATAAACTTTCCAAAATGTCTATTTATATAGATGACACTGTTGAATCAAGTATTTCTGCACTACGAGCAAAAGCACGACGACTCCAAATGGAACATGGTCTTGATATGATTATTATTGATTATCTTCAGCTCATGTCTACAGGAGATCCAAAACTTGCGGGAAATCGAGTACTAGAAATTGCAGAAATATCACGAAGTTTAAAAGCACTTGCCAGAGAATTACATATTCCCGTAATGGCTCTTTCACAACTTTCTCGAGGAGTAGAATCACGACCAGATAAACGACCAATGCTTTCTGATTTACGAGATTCAGGAGCAATTGAACAAGATGCCGATGTTGCTATCATGATATATCGAGATGAGTACTATAACAAAGATACCGATAAACCAGGAATTACAGAACTTCTTATTCGAAAGCATAGAAATGGTCAAGTTGGTGAATGCGAATTACTGTTTGATAAAGCAAAAATGCGATTTCGTGAAGCAGACCCACAAAGCGATTATTAATATTTTTACAATACCATTATGACAACAATATACACGATAGAATGTGTGAAGTGTAAAACACAATTTACAGAAGAAGAAACCATTACACGATGCCTAAAATGTGGGCAAGCACTTGATATTATTTTTGATATTGAAACACTTAAAAAAAATATAAATGTATACAATATTACAAATACACCAATTTCAGCAGTAAAATATTTAGATTTTTATCCTCTAAAAGATAAACAAAATATTATTTCTTTAGACGAAGGAGCAACACCACTCATACAATCAAAAGAATTATCAAAGAAATATGGGATTAAAAATCTTTACATTAAAAACGAAGGAGCAAATCCCACTGGTGTTTTTAAAGATAGAGGTTCTCTTGTTGAAATTTCTAAAGCAGTTGAACTTGGTGCCACCGGAATTGTTGTTGCATCGACTGGAAACATGGCAGCTTCTGTATCTGCATATTCTGCACGCGCAGGAATTCCATGCTATGTAATTGTTCCCGATACAACACCACTTGGAAAACTTTCTCAAAGTCTCGCATACGGTGGAAATGTTATAAAAGTACGAGGAACATATGCCGATTGCGTAAAACTTTCGAGTGAAATGGCAGAGAAATACGGATATTTACTTGCTGGAGATTATGCATTTCGAGGAGAAGGGCAAAAATCTATTGCCTATGAAATTATAGAACAATTACATTGGAATGTTCCCGATGTAATTATTGCTCCTGTAGGATGTGGAACGAATTTATACGGGATTGCAAAAGGATTTTTTGAATGGAAAGAGCTTGGACTTATAGATAGAGTTCCACGAATTATTGGAACACAACCAGAAAAAGCCGATACATTATGCAGTGCATTTCATGCTCATGAAAAAGAACAACGAACAATACAATTCCCATCATCTCTTTGTGGAGCTGTAAATATTGGTGCGCCATTAGATGACATGAAACTCTTAAATATTATCCGTGAGTCAAATGGGTCTTTTGAGATTATTGACGATACAACTGTTTTAACTTCTCAAAAAGACATGGCAATGCTCGCAAGTGTTTTTACAGAACCAAGTGGAGCAATTCCTGTAGCATGCTTAGAAAAACTTAAAGAAAAAAAGGTTATATCAGAAGATGATGTTGTTGTGTGTATTGCAACAGGAGTAGGTCTTAAAGATTCACATTCTGCAACAATTCTCTTTCCAGATTTTCCTGCAGTAGAAAATAGTATAGATGATATTGCAGATTTTCTTGATTCTGGAATATTAGAATTAAAATCAGATAAAAATAATAGTGAAATTTTATTTTCTACAAAACCATCGGTACAAAGTATTAAAGAAGTTGCCGAAACACTCTTTGGGTTTAATGCTGAAAAAAATAAACAATTTTTTAAAGAACTGTGTGATGAAGTATTCGTCTTTTTTGAACGACGAACAGAAATGAAAAAAGGAGAATTTCAAGCAATTCTTGAAGAAGTAATTGCAAATACAAAAGACGAAACCAATAGCATCTTAAAAATTATTGATGTTGTAGGAACGCATTATTTAAATAAAAAAGCACAAGCCACCGTTACTATAGATTTTAAAGGAAAAGAAATTACTGCAAATGCTACAGGAACAGGATCTGTTGATGCGGCAATTTCTGCAATAGAAAATGCACTCTCTCAGCAAACAGAATACAAAATAAATCTTGATGATTTTGAAGTAAATGTACAAAATGGAGGATTAGATGCAAGTGTTCGAGTAAAAATAACATTTTCTGATGCAAATAAAAATAGAGTAACCGTAACAGGAGTTTCTCCAGATTTAGTAGTTGCATCACTCATGGCATATACAAAGGGATTTATACGACTCTATAAAAAACAATAAGCCTATTCATATTTATTACAATATATGAGAATTATTCAATACCTCACTCTGTTATTTTTTTTCCTTCTTCCATTTCACGCACTTGGGGTTACCTATATCAATAGTATATTTTTTGATTTTACCAGTGCTGTCCCATTTTTTTTAAGTGGATGGAAAGAACTGATTATAGCTTTTTTCTTTGTAAATTCTGCAATTTGGCTCTTTCATCATTTTCGAGAAACACAAAAACAATTCGATTATGTTGATGTTTTTTTAATTATATTTTCACTTATTGGATTATTGATTGGAATTTGGAAATATAATCCAGAACTTGGACTTATGCCAACAATATTAGGAATTAAGTATGATTTCTTTTTTCTTTGGATATTATTTTGCTTTAAACATTTACCAGTCTTTTTACATAATAATTTTTTAGAAAAACTGAGAACAACCATTTTGTTTTCTGGAATTTTTATTGTTGCATTTGCATATTTACAATACTTTTCCGATGCAAATTTTTTAATTCAATTTGGATATTTCGATGCACCAAGTGTCGATACAATTGAAAAACCTGCAAGTTTTTGTCAATTATTAGAAAACACAAACCAATGCCGAATTCAATCCACATTTGCAGGACCTATTCGATTCGCAGGATTTTTAGTATTTCTCTCTGGATTATTAGCCAGTATTATTCTCCAAAAAAAACATGTATTTCTACCGACATATACATACTATAAACAATACCCCAAAACCTTTACACTCATAAATTTTTGCTTGTACATACTCTATAGTATTATTGGAAGTAGTATTTTATTTATTTTATATACAACTTTTTCGAGAGGTGCTTGGATAGCCGAAACCATACTTATTTTTTCAAGCATCATTTTATATTTTAATATACCGCTTAAAAAATTTTTCAGAATTATTGCATATACACTCTCTGCACTTTTCATAACTTTTCTTCTTTTTTTTACATACAAATTTTTTCAAAATCATCAAAATTCATACACATTTAACAGTATCGAAAATACTGCGAATCAAACATTTCTAGAAATAACCCAACCCATAAAAAATTCTCAATCGTTTACAACACTTAAAAATATTATTGTACGAGAAGGATCTACCGGAAAACATATTGAAGGAATTACAAAAAGTATTGAAATTATACAAACAACACCAAGCGGACAAGGGCTTGGAACAGCTGGTCCTGCTTCCACGTTACAAGGAGTTGAAAAACAACTGTTAAATGAAAATTGGTATTTACAAATATTTACAGAGCTTGGAATTGCTGGAGGGATACTTTTTCTTCTTCTCACTTTCACAATTCTTATTCATCTGTATAAAGAAAAATCAGAATATCTTCCACTCACTATTGCATTATTTACAATGGCTCTTTTTACTCATTTATGGGAAGAGTCTGCTCTCGCCTATTCTCTTTTTGCATTATTGGGAATTATTCTTGAACGGTATAAAAATACTATAAAACACATACATTAATCTCTTCCATATTTGCTTTTAAGTGCTGTAATTTGTTGTTCTGTTTTTTCTAATTCATATTTGTATTCTTCTAGATCTTCTTCATGTTCTTGTAATAGACTCTCTGCTTCGCTTATTTCGCTTTCAGTTTTACCCCCTTCTTCAGTTTTACCCCCTTCTTCAGTATTATCCCCTTTTTTTGCTAATTCTGTTACTAAATATTCTATTAGAGCAGAAATAGACTTATGAGTAGTCTCTAAACTCTCTATACTATTCTCCACATTCTTTTTTCTTCCTTCAAGAGTGTGTAACTCTTTTACATAATCATTGACTTCTTCTCGTAACAGAGTTTCTAACTCATCATACGAAAACTCTTTACTATCAAATTTTATTTGATTCTTTCTCATTTCCTCAAATAATCTATTTATAATATCTTTTTGCTGAGACTTAAGTGCTTGCTTTAGTGATTTTACTGAATTGTTATATTTTTTATCATATTCTTGGTATTCGTTTTCGCTTTCATCAGATGTAATTTCACCCAAAGAATGGGCTTTGTTCGTTATAATATCGTTCCTGATATCATTCTTTTTCATATTAGACCTCCATAATTCCTTCATATAATCTGGAGGTCTAATATGAAAAAGAATGATATCAGGAACGATATTATAACGAACAAAGCCCATTCTTTGGGTGAAATTACATCTGATGAAAGCGAAAAAGAATACCAAGA
>CAMZKZ010000008.1 GCA_947311645.1 uncultured Candidatus Altimarinota bacterium
ACAAAAGTAAAACCAAATGGTGTGTTATCTAATCTTGATAATTTCAAAGGTATTGCTGATGGTTTTAATGATAATCTAAAAGTAATACCAGTACCTCAAAATAAACGTATTCTGCGACAGCGTATACTAGAGAATAAAGCTAAGAAGCCTTTAACTCTTAAAGAAAGATCAGGTAAAATCACTAGTCAGCTGCAACAGGTTGTAGATAGTAGTGGCGATATTCGGCGAGGGGAACTGCAAAAAAAGCTCAGGAGATAAATAAAAATTTGGGAGGGGGAGGGATAGTTTTTACTACTGGGCCACATCGTCGTTAGGTTTACATATTTAATACACCTTCCTAAAAAACAAAAATATAAAAAAACTACAAATAATTAAACTTAATTTTTCAAGTGTATCTAAAAATAAAACAGAAATTCCAAGAAAAAGAGAGGTACAAAAATAGAGTAAAAAAATATGAAACTCTTTCCAGTTTTTTTTGAGTAAATGGTCATGCAAATGTTTTCCGTCTCCACCTTTCAGTGGAGACTTTTTTTCTATAATACGAGAAAACACAACATAAATACTGTCAAAAATAGGAATGCTCATTGCAATTAATAGTGTTGCCATTTTTCCACCAGAAAAAAGAGAAAAAATAGCTAAACAAAAGCCTATTGTCATAGATCCGCTATCTCCTAAAATAAAACGAGTTTTTCCAATATTTACAAAAATAAAAGGAAATAATAATGCAAAAAATACAAAACAAAGAATGCCTAATTCACTTTGATTTACAAGTGGTAAAAACGATAAAAGCCCTAAACTTAACGAAGCCATAATTCCAGAACTTAATGTTAAGTTTGGAATTCCATCAGACCAATTTGTTGCATTTATAAATCCTATAATCCAAAAAAATGTAATACTTCCTCCAATAAGTGCTGATGCATGAAAGTTTACAGAAGAATCGGTATAAAGCGATGCAAATGGGTTTGTGATAAATTCAATATATGTTCCAGTATTAATTACAATAAGAGCAGAAATCGATTGTACAATAAGCCGTATTTTGGGTGAAATTTGCTTTCTATCATCTATGAAAGAAATAGTTGTAAGAAGCGTGAGTGCTGTTAAAAATCCATATATTTGTGTTTTATATGGGGAAAATTCTGGTAAAATATGCGTAAGAAATAATGTGAATACAATGAATAAAATAGCAATATTTATGCCTGCAGGGTACGGAATTTTTTCTCTTGTGAGTCCATATCGTTCTGGAAAGTCGAGTAACCCTATTTTAGGAAAAAGAAAAAGAGTGGTAAATACTCCCAGTATCCCAGCTCCAAATCCTAAAAAAACAATGGTTATGATATATGTAGGAATTTCTATCATCTGATTTTTTGCGTGAAAGATGCGTAAAATGTGTATCTAGTGTAAGCTAGAAATAAAAAAAAATATACTAAAAAAATATATACACTTTTTATGATTACATTTTCTAATATTTATAAAAGTTTTGATGGGTATCCTTTGCTTCAGGGTATTAATTTTGAAGTAAAGCAAGGAGAAATGGCATGCTTAATTGGACAAAGTGGAGTGGGGAAATCAACATTGATTCATATGGTTATTGCAGCACAGTCTGCTGATTCAGGAGATGTAATTGTAAAAGGGCGACATATTTCACAATTATTGGCAGGAAGTAATGAAGACTTACAAAAATTTCGAAGAGAAGTTGGGTTTGTATTTCAAGATTATAAATTGCTTGAAAATAAAACGGTATTTGAAAATGTTGCCTTTGCGTTAGAGGTTATAAATTTCGATAAAAATTTTATTGCACAACAGGTGATGATAGCATTGGAAAATGTAGGAATGGTAGAAGTAAAAGATAGGTATCCGGTGCATTTATCAGGAGGAGAAAAGCAAAGAGTTGCAATAGCACGAGCCATTGTACATGCTCCCGATTTACTTATTGCTGATGAACCAACAGGAAATTTAGATCCAGAAAATACATCTTCAATAGCAAAGGTCTTAAAAAATTTGAATAAAAATCACGGAACAACTATTTTACTTACAACACATAATCCATCTTTTGTAAAAGAACTCGCACCTCGAATCTTATTGGTTGAGCAGGGAAAAATCGCCAAAGATTTACCAGTAGGAACACTTTTTCCAAATTATGAATATTAGTTGCGTTTTGCGATAGTTTATAGTAGTATTATATGAATTAATATTATATAATGCTATGTTTTATGGGGGAAATAGAGAAAAAACATAAGACTGCAGATAAATGTGAAAAGCTATCTTTTTCAAAAATTCAAAAATTAAAAGCAGAAGACTTGAGGACATGTAAAAAATCTGTTCAACAAGATTTAGCAGCATGTAGGAAAAATGTAAATAAAGTGAGGAGGCATACAGTGCGTGGAGGAGATACTCTTGCAAGAATTCTTGGAACTCAAGTTTTTTATAATAAGCGTATTTATTTAAATAAAAAAAATTTAGGATTCCAACCTGAATATAAATTAAAATTAGGAGATATGCTCAGTATAAAAGGGAATGCATGTTCAGATAAAATAGAGATTACTCTTAAGCGAGATCCTATCTTAAAAATTGCCATAGAGGTTGGAAAAAGAGTATATGAACTTCCAAAAAAAGATTTACAAATTGCACAACAAACGATTCCTAAAATTTCAGAAGGGATATTTTCATATGCTGAGATTATGGCACTTGCAGCAAAAGAAAGTCGAATGGTGTCGACTCTAAAAGATGGACTTACACAGTTTCTTCCTCAGTTTCGTCCAAAAAGTGATGAAAGAAAATTAAGTGGTGCAGCGTCGATACAAAAAGGTGTCTTGCGTGATTTAGAAGATACAACTATTCATCTTACAAAATATTACAAAGGGTTAGAAGGATTATATAACAATCCACAGAATAAACAGATAAGAGCTTCTGTAAAAAAGTATCATCTTACGATGAAAGAATTGGCGATTACTGCGTATAATCGGGGGTATCAAAATGTTATTAATATCCTTGCAAAAGGAAAGGATCCGCGAGTAGCAGGCTTGCCGAGTTATCATAAATATTATGCACGAGATATTTTACGGCTTGCAATGAATGATACTTTTCTAAAGATACTGAAGAAAAAATAAGATTCTGTATATTATTGCGATACCATACTTTTTTTTCGTGCTTCTACCGCATCTTTTAATGGTAAATGACTTTCTAAAGAGTCTCCTGATTGAATAAATTCTTCGGCAGATTCTTTTGCATCAATTATTTTTCGTCCGTCCATTAAATTTGCCATTTTTAGATCTGGTATTCCACTTTGTTTTAATCCAAAAATTTCTCCAGTTCCTCTTATTTTCATATCCATTTCAGCAAGTTCAAATCCATTTTGTGTTGTTTCCATTGCTGATAATCGTTCATTTCTATAACTTTTTGTATGGAGTAAAAAACAATATGATTTATGATTTCCTCGTCCTACTCGTCCACGAAATTGGTGTAATTGAGACAGACCAAATCGTTCTGCTCCTTCAATAACCATGACTGTTGCATTTGGCACATCGACACCAACTTCTACAACAGAAGTTGCAACTAAAATGTTGTATTTTTTGTTTTTAAAATCGAGCATTATTGCATCTTTTTCTTTGGGTTTCATTTTTCCATGCAAAATTGCAACTTTTCTGTGTGGAAAAATATGTGTACTGAGTCGTATAAATTCTTCTTCAACACTTCGTAAATCTTCAAATCCTTCGCTTTCAGAGGTTTCTACGAGAGGACAAATAACAAATGCTTGTCGTCCTTTCTCAATTTGGTCGTCTATAAAAAGTTCGATAGTTCTTCGTCCAGATTCTGTAATAACTTTTGTTTCAATTTCTTGTCGTCCAGGTGGTAATTCGTTTAATACAGATAAATCCATGTCTCCAAATGCAATAATTGCAAGACTTCGAGGGATAGGGGTTGCAGACATTTGTAAAAAATGTGGAGATGCTTTTTGTAATAATTTTTCTCTTTGCATCACTCCAAATCGATGCTGTTCGTCTACAATAGCCAGTCCTAAATGATGAAATACAACAGGGTCTTCGAGTAGTGCATGAGTTCCTGCTAAAATTTGAATCTGATTTGTTCGAAGTCTTTCCAATATATTTTCTCTTTTTTTCCCTTTTATAGAGCCAGATAAAAATTCGGTTTGTATTCCTTCACTCTCTTCGCATTCAAAAAGTGTGGTATTTTCATTGTTTTTGTTATCTGTATTCTCTTTGCTGTTCTTGCTATTTTCTTTTGTTGTAATGCTATACTTTTTAAAAAAGTTTTGTTTTTCTGCTTCTGTTATAAATTTTTGAATTCCAAGAAAAAGTTGTTTTGCTAAAATTTCGGTTGGGGCAATAATACAGGCTTGGTATCCTTGTAAAATAATTGGTAAAATTGCACACATCGCAACGAGTGTTTTTCCACTTCCTACATCTCCTTCTAAAAGTCGTTGCATCGGAACAGATTTTTCGTAGTCTTTTAAGATTTCAAAAATTGCAATTTTTTGTGCATTGGTTGGGGTAAAAGGCAGTGTTGTAAAAAAATCTTTCATGAGTTCTGCATTGAGTGGTATAGGCTCAACTCCAGAAGTATGTTGTATGTTTTGTATATGCTGTTTTTTATATAATGAGACTAATTGCAATACAAATAATTCTTCGAATGCAAGTGATTCTTGTGCTTTTTGTAAAGAAATTTTGTCTTTTGGATAATGCAAAATGAGTAATGCTTCTTTTTTATGCAGTAAATTATATTTTTCTAAAAAATGAGTTGGAACAACATTCGGAATATTTATATTTCCATTTTTAATTTGCGGAAGAAGTTCTTCGTGTATTTTTCTAAAAAACCATTTTTCTGTAATAAATGAAAGAGTTGGGTAGATCGGAAATAATCCTTCTGATGATTCTCCAGTGTATTTTTGAACATTTGGTGTTTGGAGGCTAATTTTCCCATAGCTGAGTTTTGCTTTTGCAGAAATCATTACTTTTTGGTGGAGGGGGAGTGTTTTGTCTATTCCTCTCGCATTAAACCAAACGCATTCTATTATTTTTTTTGAAGTGTTTTCTCTAAATTGTGCTTTTACCAATAAAAAATTGTTTCGTGTTTTTTCTGTACGAACAGATATAAATTCTCCTAATAAAATATTTTTTTGATCTGCTCTAATATTCGCAAAATCTGTAAAGTGTGATCTATCTTCGTATTCGCGTGGAAAATGTGAAAGTAAGTCTTGAACCGTTACAATATTATTTTTCTGTAATTCATCATAGTGTTTTTTTGCCATTTTTATCACTTTATCCAATGGTGTAAGCAGTGTGTGATGCATGAAAAATAAGGGGGGAAAGTATATGTATTCTAATAAAAAACACTCATAGTCTCTATTATAGAGTATGAGTGTTTTTTTAATAAAAATAAATATGAAGTTTTTATTTCGCTTCTAATGCTTCAATTCTTTCTATAAGTGCATCAATTTGTGCTTGTTGCGATTCAATTGTTGCTTGTTGTGTTTTTGTTGCTTCAATTAATGGTGCAATAAGAGACGTATATGATACAGATTTATATCCATCTAAATCTGTTGTAACCAGGTTTGGAAAAACTTTTTCTACTTCTTGAGCAATAACACCCATGTCTTTTTTGCCACTATCTTTCCAGTTAAAAGATACTCCTCGTAGTTGTTGAACTATTTCTAAACCACTAAGTGTTTCAATGTTATCTTTAAATCTTTCATCTGATGCGGTTGTCATTGTTCCATCTGTTGTAAATGTAACACCAGAATTTTTATAACTTCCATCTAAATTTCGAGGTTTAAAGTGTAGG
>CAMZKZ010000009.1 GCA_947311645.1 uncultured Candidatus Altimarinota bacterium
AAAAAAAGCTCAGTTTAAAAAAATATAAACTGAGCTTTTTAATTATTTAGTTTTTCTTTCCATTTCGTTTTCGCTCTGTTTCCGTTAGCCATCGTTTTCGCAATCGAATATTCAGTGGAGTAATTTCAACAAATTCTGTTGAATCGATATATTCAAGAGCGATTTCAAGAGACATTGGAAGTGGTGGTGTAAGATTTACAGCATCATCTTTTCCACTTGCTCGTACATTTGTAAGTTTTTTCGCTCGAATAGGGTTTACAACAAGGTCTGTTCCTTGGTTATGTTCTCCGATAATCATTCCTTCGTATACTTTTGTATTTGGTCCAATAAATAATGGTCCACGATCTTGTAGTCCAAAGAGTCCAAATGCAACAGCTTCTCCAGAAACCATAGAGATAAGAGATCCTACTTTTCGTTTTTCAATTGGTCCCATGTATGGAGTGTATTTTTCAAATGAGTGAAACATTGTTCCTTCTCCTTTTGTAAGTACAATAAATACTCCTCGAAATCCTAAAAGTCCTCGTGTTGGTGCAAGAAATTTCATAGTTGTAATTCCTTCTTCACTTTTCATATCTGTCATTTCTGCTTTTCGTTTTGAAAGCGCTTCAATAATAGAACCCGACATTTCATCTGGAACTGTTACCAGTACAGATTCAAGTGGTTCAGATTTTACTCCATCAATTTCTCGAATTACTACTTCTGGTTGTGATACTTGAAGTTCAAATCCTTCTCGACGCATATTTTCGATAAGTACAGCAAGGTGCATTTCTCCTCGTCCATATACTTTAATTGCTTCTCCATCAGCTGGAAATTCTACAGAAAGTCCAACATTTGTTTCAAGTTCTCGTTCAAGCCGTTCTTTTATATTTCGTGATGTAACAAATTTTCCTTCTCGTCCTGCAAGTGGAGAATCATTTGTCATGAAATCCATAGATAGAGCTGGTGGGTCTACCGTAATAGCAGGAAGTGGTTCTCTGTTTTCATCAAGTGTAACAGTTTCTCCTACGAAAATATCCGAGATACCTGCAATAGCGATAACATCTCCTCCTATTCCTTCTTCTACTTCAATTCGTTCGAGTCCTTTAAATGAAAAGACTTTTGTAATTTTTCCTTTTCGTTTTTCTCCTTCAGGAGTAATAACGGTAACGGTTTGTCCTTTTTTAATTTTCCCTGATTGAACTCGTCCAACGGCAATTCGTCCTAAAAATGAATCGTATGAAAGCGTTGCTGGTTGAAATGCAAATTCTTGATCTAATTGTTGGTCTACGGCTGGCACTTCTTTTAATACCCAGTCAAGCATTGGAGTAATATCTTTTTGTTCATCTTCTGGTTCCATTACCGCAACTCCATCTCGTGCTACTGCATAAATAACAGGAAATTCAAGTTGTTCGTCTGTTGCTCCAAGTTGAGCAAAGAGGTCAAATACTTCATCTACTACTTCTTCACATCGTGCAGAAGGTTTATCAATTTTATTTACTACAAGCATTACTTTTAATCCTAATTCAAGAGATTTTTGTAATACAAATTTTGTTTGAGGCATAGGTCCTTCGTATGCATCTACAACAAGAAGTGTTGCATCTACAGTTCGGAGCATTCGTTCTACTTCTGATCCAAAATCTGCATGCCCAGGAGTATCAATAATATTGATTTTTGTTCCTTTGTATTCAATGGCAGTATTTTTTGCATAAATAGTAATACCTCGTTCTTTTTCTTGGTCATCACTATCCATTACTCGTTCGAGTACTTCTTCATGTGCGTCAAATGTGTTACTTCCTCGAAGAAGTGCATCTACTAGAGTTGTTTTACCATGATCTACATGGGCAATAATTGCAATATTTCGAATTTCCATATCCTTCATAAAGTTTTTTAAATAATAAACAAAATTTAATTCTCACTGATTATAGGTATATATGTATTGAAAAGAAAGTGATTTTTTTTCTTACTGGAAGTATGAATAAAATTCTTTTTGTATGTGAAGTAAAAACTGTGGGCTTTCTTGAGAAAGAGAAAGTTTCCCATTTTTTGTTTGTACATCTGTTTTAAGTAAAAAATAATGAAACTCTTGGAGTTTTTCTGGTGAGAATGTACGAGCTACTTTTGATATATTGCTGAATACAAAAGGGTGTATTCCCGATTTTTCCTCTGGAGATTCAAGAGAGTATCGTACTTTTAAAAGTGTTCGCATGCTTGAAATAATATCTCTATTCCAGACCATAGCGGCTCCAAATTCTTTGCTTAATGTTGCTATTTCTGTAATTATTTTTTCTCCATTTCCACTGGATAACGCATTGGAAAATGCAAAGTCTGCAGATTCTTCATTTGGGATACAGAGTGCAGCAACATCATTTTTTTCAATATTTTTTTTTGGAACGGTTGTTAAAATAGCAAGTTTTTGAATTTCTCTGTCAAGTTTCGATAAATCGCTTCCTACAAAAGAATGGAGGTATTGTGCTGTTTTCATGTCTATAAATGATCCATATTTTTGTACACGGTTTATAATCCATTGTGTAAATTTTGAAATATCTCGCTTTGGGTCAAAAGATGCATGTTCATATATTTTTGTTGCTTCTTTTTTGAGGGTTTTAAAAAATTTTGTGCGTTTATCGGGAGTTGTGCTAACGGTAAATACAATAACTTCTTCTGGGATATTTTCTAATTTTTGAAGAAGTGTTTCGTATTCTTTCTTTTTTTGGAGAGAAAGTTTTGGGTGTGCTGGAGGTGGAAACGATTCAAGAAAAATAATTTTTTTTCCACCAAAAAATGCAGGACTGCTAATTTCAGTTATAATGTCAGAAAGCGGGGTTTCTTTTGCAGAAAGCGTTTGTACGGAAAATTCTCCATACTTTTCAAGCGATGCTTTTTTTGTTTGATTGATGAAATCGGTTAATAAAAATTCATCGGGTCCAATAGCAAGAAAAATATTTTTCATGAGTTATTGTAAAAATGTTCCAGTAAAGTGAAGGCTGTTGGCTTTTTCTTCTCCAGAAAGTGTGAAGTTTTCTGTTTGGTAAAAGAAGAAAGAGTTGGCAGGTGATATATTTTTTTGTTGTATAGTATTGTTATTTTGCATATTTTGCAGTGTTGTAAAATATGGGGTTTCGCTATTTGATAAGAAAATAGTGTTATTTTGAATCATAATAGATTTTGTTATTTTTGTACTTTTTCCTGTTTCGTCTTCTGGAAGAGTGGTAATAAATGATGTATATCCATCTTTTTCTTGAATTTCCGTATTGGTTTGTGATGGAAAAATTTCACATGCTTGTATGTTATCTTGCAGTGTAATGCATGTTTTTTTAGGAATAGTTTCTTCTGAAAGTTTTTGTAAGACAGTGTAATATCTCTTGTACCATTTTTGTGCAATTGTAGTATTTGGAAAGTGAATAGCAATAAAATGAGGAGTGATAAGAATATTTTCGTCTAACAACGGTTTTATATCGTTTGCATATGAAATTTTATTTTTAAAGAGACTTGTAAAGGTATCTTTAATTTTTTTGTATTGTGATACTTGCTCTACAAAATGTTTTGATAGTGTATTTTTTTGTATGAGTTCAATGATTTTTGATGGTTGAGAAATGTATAAAATATGGTGTTGAAAAGGTAATTGGCTTGATAAAGAATTTGCATGGTATCGGAGTGGAGATGTTGTTTTTGTTGTGAGAATAAATGATGGCTCTGCTTTGTGTAAAAATAAGGAAATATTTTTTTCTAGAGTTGTTCCAGAAAAATATGGGGTGCTATCTTGTGCGAGAATAAGAAGATTTTTGATATCGAGAAGAGTATTATTTTGATATGGTGTACTATTTTTTATAAGAAACGATGTTGTTCCAAAAAACAAAGAATTTGAAATATCTATTTCTTGTGTTGTTAAAAGCGTTGCAATGCTTGTATTGTTTTCTGTGTTTTCTTGAAAAGAAGTTATGAGTTGTAATGCAAAAGTATTTTTTTGCGCAGTACAAAATCTATATTTTTTACTTTTTTTACAGAGCATATCTGTTGTATTTGTTGTGGTGTTTTCATTTATATCTGAAATAATTATGAGTTCAGATGTGTTTTTTTCTGTATTAAAATATGAGACCACTGTTTCATTTTCTTGTGGAGTATAAAAAGAAATATATTCTTGAAGTGGTTGATATGTTGTTTTGTCTTTTTCTGAAGGAGAAAATGCAATAAATTCAAAATGTTTAGCAGGTAAGAGTGCTGTTATTTCTTGTTTATATGGCGTGTAAAAATAGATAAATGCAGAATATGCAAGTAATAGAATTCCACTTATTCCGAAAAAAATACCGAAAATATTTGTGAGTTTTTTCATAGTTGAAAAAAATATAAAAAAATATGGAAGTGTAATATAAAGATACTATCGTTTTTTTTTCTGAAGAGCAATAATGAATATATGAAGAAATAAACGAAAAAGATTTGCACATAAGAATGAAGTTTTGATAGCATATGTTAGCTTTACGCATAAAATGCGTATAAAATTATTTAACAAAAGAGAAAATGGCTGTTCCAAAGAAAAAAAAATCGTCTTCTGCTACAAAACGACAACGAAATGCATATGTTATCAATCAACAGAAAAAAATCTTAAAAATGGTTGATGCACGAATTCGAGTAGAAAAAAATCTTGAAAAAATTGAAGCATCTGCAGATAGCATTGATTACACTCCAGCAAAAACAGTTATAGCTGCGTAATTTATTGGTTTCATCTTTTTTTTATATTTCTATTTTCATGTCTATTCGTCATAAAGCGCGGTCTGCCGCTGTTCAAGTTTTATCTTCTATTACATGGAGAAATACAGTACTAACAGATGATGTACAAAAGACAATGGAAAATATAAAAGAGGAATTTTTCCCACAAACAAGAGAAAACGAATTTTTCGAGTCTCTTGTTTTTGGGGTTATTAAAAATCGTACAGCTATAGATGAGCTTATTCAAGGATATGCTCCAAAATTTAAAGTTGAAAATCTTTCAGCTATAGATAGGGTAATAATGGAGATGGGAATGTATGAGTTGATACACACAACAACACCTGCTCCAATTGTTATTAATGAATGTGTAGATCTTGGAAAAGAATTTGGAGATGATGGAACTCCAAAATTTGTGAATGGAGTGTTGTCGGCACACTTTCGCACAATGGAAAAAGAAAATGGATAATACAAAAAAAATACTGAATGGATATTTTTTACTGAATAAGCCGAAAGACATTTCAAGTTTTTGGGCTATTTCTCGTGCACGAAATACATTGTCTGAAAAATTGGGAATTCCGTTTAAAACAATAAAAGTTGGGCATGCGGGAACTTTAGACCCTTTGGCAGAGGGGCTTCTTTTGTGTGCAGTAGGAAAATCAACAAAAATGTTATCACACTTATTACTTACCAATAAAAAATATATTGCGGAGTTGCAACTTGGAAAAATTTCGGAAACAGATGATGCAGAGGGGGAAAAAACAATTCCAGAATATAAAAAGCAAAAAGATGTAAAATATCAGAAGAATAGAGATCAAAATAAGAAGAATAATAATACAAAAAGTATTCCAGATATTCAAGAAATTGAAAAAGTAATTACATTGTTTATTGGAAAAATTCAGCAAACTCCACCAAAATTTTCAGCTTTAAAAATAAATGGAAAAAGAGCATGCGATAGAGTGCGAGAAATTACACAAGAAGGGGGTAGTAATACAAATGGGAGTGAGTTTACCGATGAGGAAATTGTGGAAATAATGAAAACAAAAACACGAGAAGTAGAGATTCTCGATATAAAAATATTAGATTATGCATACCCAACATTACGAATAGAGGTGCATTGTGGTACTGGAACATATATTCGTTCTTTGGCAAGAGATATTGGAGAAGCTTTGCAAGAGGGTGCATATTTATCATTTTTACAGCGTACGGAGGTTGGAAGTTTTTCTTTGAAAAATGCTGTGAATCATAATGAAATAGATGAAAAAGATATTTTGCAATTTACTGCATCGGCATTTGGTGAAAGTTTCCCTTCTTTTATAGTATATGAAAAAAATATTGTAATGCGTTTAGAACAAGGGCAAAAAATAGCATTTCGAGATTTAGATTTTGAAAATGGTAAAAATAAAAGCGTGCAAACACTGTATAAAAAAAATAATTCACATATTTCAAAGGTGTTGTTATGGAATGAAGAAAGTGAATTACTTGGGATTGGTGAATTGAAGCATGATATTTTAATTCCACGAAAAATGATACTTTCTTAAAAAATAAA
>CAMZKZ010000010.1 GCA_947311645.1 uncultured Candidatus Altimarinota bacterium
ATAATAATAATATTTCTTTTGATTTATACGATTTAATATTCTGTTTTATTGTTTTAATCTTTTTTTCTAAAGGAAATTTTACAATCTTTATTTTTTCACGAGATATATAACCTGAAAAATACTCATACGATTTTTTATCTAAAACAAAAATAGTATTAAACTTTCCCCAAAGCCATGTTAATTGTGGAGTTTCATAATCTGTAACATAAACTGAAGAAGTACCTTTGAAATTTTTTGGTGTTAATAATGCTAATGCTGGAAATGTATATATAATTTTATCAGGATTTGTATTACTTATATATTGTGTAAGAGATGCAAAAGAAAGTGAATAAAACAATCTATCTATTACCGTTGGTGCTATATGATTTGAAGAATCATACAAAAAATTAAGAATATTTTCAGATAATTGTGAAAATAAAAATTTCATGACTTTTCCCATAATTGAAATATCTTCAATTGCAAGAATTGTAACATCATTTCCCCTTTCTCTTTCTTGTTGTCTTAATCCGTTTGCAGCAGCTTTATGACCATTCCCAAGACCAGCGGTTACAATCAATACTTTATTTGATTTCATCATAGAGTTTTATTGTATAAAAAAAGCCTTATTATAATTAATAATAAGGCTTTTTTTAGATATAAACAATCAAAATTATTTCAATTTATCATAATCTTGTGTAACAAGTTGATCATTAATTCTTCGAATTAAATCTAATACAACTCCTACAATAATAATAATACCAGACCCAGAAACAATTAAATCTTGAGATGTAAGTGTATCTGAAAATACTGTAAATATCATTGGAACAATAGCAACAAATGCAAGAAATAAACCTCCCCATAAGTTTAACCGAAATGAAACATTTGAAAGATGATCAGCTGTTTCTTTTCCTGGTCTATACCCAGGAATAAACCCTCCTCTTTTTTGAATATTTTCTGCAATATCTTCTGTTTTAAAGACTATCGAAACATAAAAATAAGAGAAAAATACAATAAGTAACGTATACAATACAAAAAAGTATGGAGATGCAGAACCTGGATTTAAGTTTTGCGTAATAAAATCTGCAACTGGAGAATTTTCAGGTTGAACCATTTGCAATATTACCGAAGGAAATGTAATCAACGATAGTGCAAATATAATAGGAATCATTCCTGCTTGTAACACTCGAATAGGTAAACTTGATGCCATAGACTGTCCACCTGTTCCATAATTTACTGGAATTTTTCTTTGTCCTTCTGTCGCAAGAATTGTAAGCACAACAAGTACAACTACAAGTCCTAAAAATATAGTAAAAGGGATAAGTTTTCCTGTATCACCAGTAAGACTCCCAACACTTCCCAAAATATTTGAGAATATAGTAGGAATATTTGAAACAATAGAAGCAAATATAATAAGAGAAATACCATTTCCTAACCCCTTATCAGTAATTTGTTCTCCTAACCATACTAACAGCATTGTTCCTGCCGTAATAACTAGCATTAAAGGAAGAATATCTGCAATATTTGCAAGATTTACAGAAGGAATTTCAGACCCAATATAATACAAGACTCCGTATGATTGCCCAAATGCAAAAATAACTGTAAGAATTCGTGTATAAAAATTAATTTTCTTTTGTCCTGCCTCTCCTTCTTTTTGAAGATTTTCTAATTTTGGAACAACAACCGTCATTAATTGCATAATAATTGATGCATTAATATATGGTGCAAGTCCCATCATTAAAATTGAAAACTTTTCCATTGCTCCCCCTGTTAGCATAGAATACATGCTAAAAACAGAGTTTTCTCCTGAAGAAAAAAATGAACGAACTCCATCAATATCAACACCTGGTACTGATATTTGAACCAATACTCTATATACAACTAAAATTAAAATTGTATATAAAACTTTTTTTCGCAGCGTTTCCGACTGCCATATCTGAGCTAATAAATTCATATATATATATGTAAAACTATAAAAACACTAAAAATTACTCAGCATCTGAACCAACAATTGTAGCACCTGCTTTTTCAGCTTTTGCTTTTGCCCCAGATGAAAATGCAACATTTTCAAAAGTAAGTTTTTTTGTTAATTCTCCACTTCCTAAAATTTTAATAGGACTATTTGTAGAACTAATAACTCCTTTTTCAAGCAATGTTAATTCATTTACTGTTTCTCCGTTTTCATAGTTATTTTCGATTTTTAGAAGATTAACTGCTAAAAATGCTACTCGATTAGGATTTCGAAACCCTTTCAATTTAGGCATTCGTTTCCAAAGTGGAGTTTGTCCCCCTTCAAAACCAAGTTTAACACCTCCACCACTTCGTGCATTTTGCCCTTTACATCCTTTTCCAGAAAAACTTCCGTATCCAGATGCATCTCCTCGTCCTCGTCGAATTCTTGACTTTCGAGCCCCTTTATTAGGCTGTACTTCGTGTAATAACATATATAAATAAGATAAAATAATAATATGCCAAAAAAGTATATACAACTCCAATCGAATTTCAAAGTGATTTTTATCAATTTTATGTTTATATAGACTATAAATAAACTATTTATAATAATAATTTTCTAGCATAAAACTTAAAAAACATGATATAGTTTATACGAAAAGTACAGAAAAAATTATATAGAATATTTATTAATGCATATGAGTAAAGATACAATTGAAAAAATAACAGTTGATGATGTTGAAATCATAAACTCATCTACGAATACATCAAAACCTAAAATTACAAAAATAAAAGCTGATGATAGTTCAAACAACTCTTCATATAACAGCACACAGCATGCAAATCCTTTTGAAGAAATGTTTAAAAAAGCACAAGAACAAGCAGGAGGATCTCAAAATAATCCATTAGCAGGAATAATGGAAAACATGGAAGAAGTAAAAAAAATAAAAGCATATTTTTTTACATCGATTGTTTGTGGTATTATTGGACTTTTTACATATCCAGAATTCTTTGGAACTGCTGCAATACTCCTTGGAATATTAGATTTATCACTAGGTTCAAAACTTACAAAAACACCTGCTCAATTCGGAATACTTCTTGGTCTTATTGATTTAGTTTTATACTTTCAATAAAAAATAAAACATTTATCATTTTACAATCATATATTTATGTCATTAGACTTTTCAAAATACACAGATAATCTTATGCCAACCATTATTCAAGATAAAACAAGTGGAAAAGTTTTAATGCTTGGATTTTCTTCAGAAGAATCATATAAACAGTCAAAAGAAACACGAAAGGCAACATTTTTTTCTCGATCAAAAAATAGACTCTGGACAAAAGGCGAAGAATCTGGAAACACTCTTGCGATAGAAGCAATTAAATATGATTGCGATGAAGACACACTTCTCTATATATGCACGCCAAATGGACCAACTTGTCATACAGGAAACACTTCATGCTTTTTTAATACAGAAGATAAAACTGATGCAGAAATTTTATGGGGAGTATACAACACTGTATTATCTCGAAAAAATAATGCCCCAAAAGATTCATATGTTGCATCTCTCTATAAAGAAGGACTCGATAGAATTATTCAAAAAGTAGGAGAAGAAGCAATTGAAACAGTTATTGCTGCAAAAAATGATGATACAGCAGAGTTTATTGGAGAATTTGCTGATTTACTCTTTCACATGATGGTACTGCTTTCAGAAAAAGAAATCCCACTTTCTGATATTATTGAAAAATTTAAATCTCGAATAAAAAAATAAGTTATGATTTTAGCCATTGAAACATCATGCGATGAAGTATCTGCAAGTCTTGTAACAAAAGATTTTCATGTAAAAAAACATATCATCTTTTCATCATCAGAACTTGCAAATAAAACAGGAGGTGTTGTACCCGAACTTGCAGCACGAGAATCTGCAAATATGATGCAAAGTGTGCTTCAAAAAATTACACAGTCTCTAGACTGGGATAGCGTAAAAGCAATTGCTGTAACCAACGGACCAGGACTCGTAGGCTCTCTTATGACTGGAATAGAAACCGCAAAAACACTTGCTATTCTTTTTAATAAACCGCTTATTCCTGTGTACCATATTTTTGGACATATGTGTGCAAATTTTATCGACCAAAAAGAAGAAATATCATTTCCTGCACTTGTACTCACTGTATCAGGAGGACACAATGATATATACCTGTGGAATTCAGCAGTCGATTACAAAAAAATAGGAACAACTCTCGATGATGCAGCCGGTGAATGCTTTGATAAATGTGCACGCATGCTTGGACTTGGATACCCCGGCGGACCACTACTTTCAAAAATAGCAGAAAAAGGAGATACAAATCACTCTTTTACTCTTCCACGACCATTGCTTCATGCAAAAAATGAAAACATGTTAAACTTTTCTTTTTCAGGATTAAAAACTGCACTCCTCTACACTATTCAAAAAATAAAAAATACGAATACAGAACTCGACCAACACACTATTGCAAACCTTGCAAAAGAAGTAGAAAACGCTATATGTGAAACACTTCTTCATAAACTCTTTTTAGCACAAAAAAAATACAACATCAGAACTCTCATGCTTTCTGGAGGTGTTTCCGCAAATAAACCATTACGATCTCAATTTTTAGAAAAAGCAAAAAAACAAAAATGCAATGCTTTTATTCCAACAAAAATTGAATATTGTACCGATAATGCCGCAATGATTGGTGCAGCTGCTCATCTTATTTGGAACGCATCTGATGACAAACTATTTCCACCAGAAGCCGTAAAAATCCAAATGAGTGCTGGATAATATCACCCCTTTTTACAATGAACATACTTCTCGATTTTCGACCATTTATCAATAAAATTCCTTCAAACGGCGAATATTTTTGTAAAGATTTTTTTCATGCACTCTTTCGAAACAATCCAAGTGATATCTTTTACATTTGGACAACAGGATCTGAACATCTTCCACCTCAATATAAATTTGATACCCATGCGAATGTAAGACGAATACACACAGAAATAGAAATAAATACACTGTACACCCTTATACACTTTTTTCAATACCCTGCAATTGATGATCTCGTAGAAACACTTGCTATGAAAAATGGACACATGGCATGGGTTGGGAAATTTGATGCCGCATTTTTTTCAACACCAATGCCTGTATTACTTGAAGGAGACTGCCTTCATGTTCACATAACAAATCATCTACAACCACTCCATACCCCCGAAATATTTCACAAAGATCACATGAAATATCAAGCGCTTAAATTCTATAAAAAAAATTGGAAAAATGCAGATATCAATATTATCCCTTCTGAATTTTTAGCAAAAGAACTAGAAAAAGAAGTAAATGAAGAAGACGATGAAACATGCTTATTCATCAGCAATATAGGAGTACCACAAAATATTTCACGATTTATTCCAGATTCAGAACCCATTATTACAGAAGACGCTCTTGATATACTTGAATTAAACGAAACATATCAAGAAACACTACAACACCAAGCCATATATGAATCCCTTCCAAGTAAATTTTTTTATGCAAAAGCAACACTTCAAACAATTCAAACAATTCTAAAGGCTTTTTCTCTTTTTTCTCAACGATTTCCAGAAGACAATATTCAAATTATAATCGAAGAGCCTTTTCCAGATGCGTTTAAATATACTCATTTTTTACAACGATCAGAAGCAGTGCGTATTATTCCACCTGAACATCGTGAAAAAAGAATTCTACTGTACTCAAAATGCCTTTTCTTCATTGATGCAAACGAATATGACACAGAAGGAAAATATACTCTTGAAGCAATGAAATGCGGAAGCCCTATCATTTCTTCAACATATGGAGCATTACCAGAAATATGCCCATCAGAAAATTTTTTCTTTGACCCACTTTCATACTCAGAACTTTTTAAAGCAATGAAGTCAGCCTACAGGAGTACAAATGAAACAATAGCACATATCTCAAGAAAAAATACTGCTATTGCAAACCAACACAAGTACTGCTGGGACGATATTACTACTGCAATAATGAACAAAATAAAAGATACTATAGAAGAGAGAGAAATGAGTATTTAATCGTTTCTATACAAAAACGTTATACCGTTACAAAATCAACTCATTTGCATTATCCATATTTTCCAATGCGTCTTCAGACGAATCTCCTCGCAACGATTCTATTTTTTTAAAATATGATTCATCAATATTTCCAGTAACATAGTTTCCACTAAAACACCCATCTTCAAATTGCTGAATAAAAGGGTTTCCATCTTGGATAGATGCATGAAGATCTTCTAATTTTTGATAAAATACTTTATCTGCACCAATCGTTACTGCTATCTCCTCAGTTGTAAGATTATTTGCAATTAACTCATCTCGTGCTGGCAAATCTATTCCATATACATTTGGAAATCGTACTGCTGGTGCAGCCGAAGCAAAATAAACTTTTTTAGCCCCTGCTTCTCTTGCCATCTCTACTATTTTTTTACTTGTTGTTCCTCTCACAATAGAATCATCAACCAGTAATACATTTTTCCCTTTAAATTCTAAAGGAGTAGTATTTAATTTTTGCCGAACAGATTTTGCACGAACGGCTTGCCCAGGCATAATAAAAGTTCTTCCGATATACCTATTTTTAATAAACCCCTCCCTATATTTTGCATCTAATTCATGCGCTAAATCAATAGCAGCTGTTCTTCCAGAATCAGGAATTGGAATTACAACATCAATGTCTTCTTTTGATAACTCTTCCAATACTGTTTTTGCAAGAGTTCTCCCCTGTCGCAATCGTGATTTATACACAGATACCCCATCAATAATAGAGTCTGGACGCGCTAAATACACATATTCAAAAATACAAGGAGAAAATTTCTTTACCTGCTCTTCTTTCGAAGGAAAATCAAGAATAATATCACTCGAATCAAATGGAATAAATATCGCACCACCAGCTGGAATATCTCCTAACAATTCAAAACCAAGAGCATCAAGTGCAACACTTTCAGAAGAAACTGCATACTCAACTTTTCCATTTTCTAAAACCCGTTTTCCATAACACAATGGACGAATTCCATTTGGATCTCGAAATGCAACCATTCCATATCCAACAATCATTGAGACAACAGCATACCCCCCAACACATCGCCGAAAAACAGACTTTACTGCAGTAAAAATATCATCAGTATTTACAGTAGATTTTTCCTTCGTTTGTGTTTCAAATAACTCATGAGCAAAGATATTTGTTAAAACCTCCGAATCAGAATTTGTGTTTAAATGCCTTTTATCAATTGCTAAAATATCTTTTTTTAACTCATCTGTATTTGTCAAACTTCCATTATGAGCAAGCACAAGACCAAATGGCGAGTTTACATAAAAAGGCTGCGCTTCTGCTGGAGATGCACACCCTGCCGTTGGATAACGAACATGCCCAATTCCTGCGAACCCTTTTAAATGTTTCATGTGCCGAGTATGAATCACATCTCGTACCAAACCATTATCCTTTCGAAGGATAATTTTATCATTATTATCAACTGTCGCAATTCCTGCTGCATCTTGCCCACGATGTTGCAACATCGTTAACGCGTCAAAAATATCTTGCGATACACTCGATTGTGCAACTATTCCAAATACTCCACACATAATGCCTATTGGTTAATAAATGATAAAAAATACAAAAACTTTACTCTTTTACACTATAAATGTCAAAGAAATTACAGATATCTATAACAGCAAACTTCTAATATTTTCAGCTTTTTTGTCAATTTCTTCTCGCTCATATTGTGGAATCGAATCAAAAACAACTCCTGCTCCTGCTTGTGCAAATGCCTTTTCTTTAGAAATAAATAATGACCGAATAGCTAAAGACATTTGCAAATCTCCTGTAACACTCCAATACCCTACCCCTCCTGCATATGGACCACGCACTTCAGATTCATTTTTTTCCAAAAAACCTAAGGCTTCTATTCGTGGAGACCCCACAACTGTACCCATCGGAAAATTACTTAAACATGCTTGCAAAGGTGAAACGCCTTCTTGTATTTTTCCTACAACACGAGACACAAGATGTTGCACATGAGAATATTTTTTCAATGCCATAATTTCTTCAACTTTCACACTTCCAAATTCACAAACACGACCTAAATCATTTCGTGCCATATCCACCAACATTAAATGCTCTGCAACTTCTTTTTCATCAGATAACATTTTTGCAGAAAGCTTTGCATCTTCTTGCGGTGTTTTTCCTCGCGAACGCGTTCCTGCAATAGGATAGGTCTCTATTCTTTTTCCTTGAATTTTTGCAATCATTTCAGGAGAAGAACCAATGATTTTTCTTTCACCAAATGCAATATAAAACATATTAGGAGAAGGATTTATCTCCCTTAATTGTTTGTAAAAAGGAAGCTCAAAATGGTGTGAATTTTTTATTTTGTATGTAAATTTTCGAGAGGGAACAATTTGAAATAAATTCCCTGCATAAATTTCTTCTTTACATGCATTCACATATTCCTCCATTTCTGTATCTGAAAACGATGAACCTTCTTCTGTAATGTTATACAGACCATCTTTTTCAAAATCCGTATCCATATTGCTCAACAAGGATAACACTTCCTCAAATCTATCTTCCTCTGTAAATACATACTCTAACTCTTCCGTTTTTCTATTATAAATTAACCCATCCAAATAGAGCCCAAACTCAACATCATAAAAATCTTCATGCGATTGTAGCGTAAGACTTTTTTCAACATATTTTACCGATTCAAAATTAATATGCCCAATAAGCCCCCCAACAAAACCCGATTCTTTTGTATTTGCTACAAGATTTTGATACGGCTTAAATTGCTCTTCAAGCCATAAAAATGGATCATCTTTTTTTCCATGAGAAACACCATCAATAAATACTTCAAAATCTTTTATTGCAAAAACAACTTTCGGACTAAAGCCTAAATATGACGATTGATTCCATTCATCATCTCCCAAACTTTCCAAAAAAAAGAAATTTTTATATTTTTTTGCTATCAATGAAAATATATCAAGTAATGCAGGATGATTTTGAATTACTCGTTTTCTAATTTTTAAAGGAGAAGTAGTATCTGATGCTAAAAATTTTTTCTCTTGCAAATGAGACTCTGCAATAATTGATCGTAAAATTTCTTCTGCTGTATCTGGCGAAAAACCAAGAGACACAGCAAGATTTCTTTTTTCTAATAATAACGATTTTTCTCTCTCTGGATCATAAATAGGAACATTATGTTCACTCTTCCAACGAACGACTTCTTCTACAAGACGAAGCCGTTCTACAATACAGTGAAACATTTTTGCATCAACCTCATCTATTCCCTTTCTAATCGTATCTAAATTCATAATCTATCGAATAATCAAAGCATCATTTCCTGCACCAACTCCAATGTATTTCACAAACACCCCTGTCTTTTCTTCTATAAATAGAAGAAAGTTTTTTGCATTTTCTGGTAAATCATCGTAGTTCCGTATATCAGAAATATCAGATTTCCAACCCTCTTTATACTCAATAATTGGAATAAGTTTTTCTATATCATCAGTACGAGAAGGAATTGTTTCCATAGGCTTTCCATTTAATGTATACCCCACAACTACTCCTATTTTATCAAAAGATGATAATACATCTAATTTTGTAATATTCCATGTATCTGGACCATTTACTCGTACAAATTTTTTCAACGCTACTAAATCAATCCAACCACATCGTCGTGGACGCCCTGTTACAGCTCCAAACTCATGCCCTTCTTTTCGTAAAAATTCACCTTCTTCAGCGTGTAATTCAGAAGGAAATGGACCAGAACCTACTCGAGTACAATATGCTTTTGTTACTCCAATCACCTCTGTAAATTTTCGAGGAGACATTCCACATCCTGCACCCATTCCCCCCGTGTTAATACTTGAAGAAGTTACAAATGGATATGTCCCATGATCAATATCAAGCATAAATGCCTGTGCTCCCTCAAGTAAAATATTTTTATTTTCAGCTTCAACTTTCTCTAAATACAACGATGCATCAATAATATACGGAGCCATCGATGCATACAAGTCTGCATATATTTTCTTTTCCTCTTCTCTATCAATTTCAATTCCATACAAATCTTTTATTCGATCGCATGCATCATCAAACTTTTTATTAAAAACCTCTAATCCTGCCTTAAAATCACCAGCACGAATTCCCACTCGTGACATTTTATCAGAATAACATGGTCCAATCCCTCGCTTTGTAGTTCCTATCAAATCAGCACCCTTCGCATTTTCCTGAAACTCATCTACTGCTTTATGAAAATCAAATAATAAATGAGCCTCTGATGAAATTAATACTCTTCCTTCTAGATTAACTCCTGTTTTTTCTAAATTTTCTATTTCTGTTTTCAGTGATGGTAAATGCACAACACACCCATTCCAATAACTCCAATATTTTTTTCATCGATCATTGCAGATGGCAATAACGAAAATATATATTTTTTTCCATCTCGTACAATTGTATGTCCAGCATTCGCCCCTCCTCCAGACCGTACAATAACACTATGAGTTTCCCCAAGTATATCAACAAGCTTTCCTTTTCCTTCATCTCCCCATTGTGCACCCAATACAACCGTAATATTACTCATAATTTTTAGAAAAAAACAACACAATAAATTTTAGCAAAGAAAACACATATCTACAAAACAGAAACAAAAGAGTTTTTATTTTTTTGTAAAAAAGTTTTTTGCAAGTCGAAACATATCATCAACAACACTTCCATCATTATTTTGATCCAACAAAGAAAGCAATGGTGAAATACCCGATGAAGATTTTCCAAGAGACTGCCCCAACTTCCCCATAACCAATGGTGCTGCAATAGTAAAAATCTGAGACACAACCGATGAATCAAGACCACTTTTCTCTGCAGCTTTCTTTTCTATCATAGCCTTTTTATCAGCATTTTTTCCAAAAATATGATCAAGTATTTTTTCCCCTTTTGCACTTTCTGGATTCAACACTAAATCATCAATTTTATCAAAAATACTACCATCTGCATGATTTTTTTTCAATGTTTTTTCAAGCTGTTCAGCAGAGTTTCCATCTTTTGCATTTTCTTGCACACCAGATAACACCTCTGGCATCAACAAAGAAAGTGCTGATTCTGCCTGAGAAGAAGAAATTCCAAACTGAGAAGAAATTTTATCAGATAAGCCCTTTGACACCGTTTCTTGCAATAAATTCTGAATAAGAGTATTCATAAAACTAAAATTAAAAAATTAAAAAAACAAAACACCGCATTAAAATTGCTTCAAAAACCGTAAATCATTTTCAAAAAACGATCGCAAGTCTTTTACTCCATATTTAATCATAACCATTCTTTCTATCCCAAAACCAAAGGCAAACCCATTCCATTTTTTAGGGTCAATATTCACGTTTTTCAAAACATTTTCATGAACCATTCCTGCCCCTCCTATTTCTAGCCATCGTTCTTTTCCATCAACTTTTAGCAATGCATCAACCTCTAAACCCGGTTCTACAAATGGAAAATATGAAAGTCTAAACCGTAGCTGAACATCTGGATCAATCAACTCTCGTAATGCAGAAAGTAAAATAAATCGTAAATTTGCAAGAGAAATATTTTTATCAATCATCAGGCATTCAATTTGATGAAACATTGGTGAATGCGTTGCATCACTATCTTTTCTATAGACTTTCCCAGGAGCAATTACTCTATACGGAGGAGTATTTTCTTCCATAAACCGAATTTGCATATCAGAAGTTTGTGTTCGTAATACATACCCTTTTAACTCTTCATTTTCAATAAAAAAAGTATCCTGCATTTCTCGCGCTGGATGATCTGGTGTAAAGTTTAATGCTTCAAAATTATGAAAATCATCTTCAATTTCAAATCCTTCTGCAACTTCAAATCCAAGCTTTCCAAACACCTCTTCACATTCTAAAATAAACGCTGACAATGGATGTCGCGCACCTTTTTGTGATTTTGAAAGAGATGGCTCTGTAACATCAATTTTTTCTTGCGTTTCAAGTGATGCATATTTTTCCTCCTCAATTTCAAAATAACGAGTTGCGATACCTGCCTCTACTTCTTTTTTTGCGATATTAGCATTTTTCCCAACAAGCCCTCTTTCTTTTGGATCAAGAGTAGGAATTGCTTTCAAAATATTTCCCATTTTTCCGGCTTTTCGCCCAAAATATTCTAATTCGATAGATTTTAAATCTGCTTCACTAGAAGCATTTTTTATTTTTTCTAACGCCTCAGCCTGTAATTCTTCAATTTTCTGTAGCATAATGTTTTATAAATATAGAAAGCATAACTATTTCATATAAATCATACATGAATACAAAAGAAAAATCATCTAAAAAAATAAACATAATCATTTATTTTTTTATAGCAATGCATAGAAAATAGTGATACTGTGTTTATTGTCTATTTAAAAGAAAGATAATTATTATTTACATTAAACATATTACTATGGAGTATTACTCAAATCATAAAATCTATGAACTTGATATAGCAGGGAAAAAATACACATTTGACTTTGGAAAATACGCAACACTTACAAACGGATCATGTGTTGTTACATGTGGAGGAACTTCCATTTTATGTACAGCAGTTATGTCTCACACTGCACGAGATATCGACTATATGCCGTTAATGGTAAACTACCAAGAAAAACTCTACGCATCAGGAATGATTAAAAGTTCTCGATTTTTAAAAAGAGAAACGCGACCATCAGATGATAAAATTCTTATATCACGAGTAATTGACCGATCAATTCGTCCATTATTTCCAAAAAATTTACGAAATGATGTGCAAATTATGCTTACAACTCTGTCATACGACAAAGAAAATGAACATGATATTTGTGCAGCACTTGGAGCATCTGCAGCATTACATGTTTCAAATATTCCATGGGAAGGTCCAATTTCTATGCTACGAATTGGAATAAGCACAGAAACAAACACTTTTGTTATAAACCCAAGCCTTAGTGAAAGAAAAATACAAGATCTTGATTTAATTGTTTCTTCAACAAAAGATGGAGTAGTAATGATTGAAGCTGCTGCAAACGAAATAAGCGAAGAACGAATGCTTGAAGCAATAGAACTTGGACAAACAGAAGGAAAAAAAATATGTGAATTTTTTGAAGAAATCCGAAACGATAGAGGGCAAGAAAAAATCACTCTTCCAGCTATTGAAAAAGATACAGAGCTTCAAGAGTGGGTAAAAAAAGAATGCTTTGATGCGTATCAAAATGCATTATGGACTATACCAGGAAAACTGCAACGAGTTGCTGAAAAAAGTGTAATTACAGAAAATGCAAAAAATAAAGCAATTCAATCTGGAGAATTCACAGAAGAGCGAATTGAAGAAAACTTTCAAACAGCTGCAGATGCAGTATGGAAAGATATTCTTCGTACTGCAATTCTTACAGAAGAAAAACGGATAGCAGGACGAAAACTCGATGAAATTCGCCCAATCTATGTAGAAAAAAATATGTTCGAACGAACGCATGGATCAGCACTATTTCAAAGAGGAGAAACACAAGGACTTTCTATTGTAACACTTGCTCCTCCATCGGCAGCTCAAATTGTTGAAGGAATTGAAGGTGAAGAAAAACTACACTATTTTCATCATTATAACTTCCCTCCATATTCAGTAGCATCATGCTCACACAGACTTATGACAGGAAATCGAGAAATTGGACATGGTGCTCTTGCGTGGAAAGCACTTCTTCCCGTTCTTCCATCTCAAGAAGAATTTGGATACACAATTCGAGTTGTATCAGAAATTCTTATGTCTAACGGATCTTCTTCTATGGCTGCAACATGTGGATCTACACTTGCACTAATGGCTGCTGGAGTTCCAATTAAACGACCTGTTTCAGGAATTGCAATGGGACTTATTACTTCTGAAGATGGTTCAAATTATAAAGTATTATCGGACATTCAAGACGATGAAGACTTTGTGGGAGATATGGACTTTAAAGTAACTGGAACTTCTGAAGGAATTACAGCAATTCAAATGGATATTAAGCTGAAAAAAATAGATTTAGAAGTATTTAAAAAAGCATTAGCTCAATCAAAAGAAGGACGACTTCATATTCTAAATGAAATGGCGAAAGAAGTTTCGGAAGTAGAACCAAAACTTTCAGAATTTGCACCCAAAATAATGACAGTACAAATTTCAACAGACCTTATTGGAAAAGTTATTGGACGAGGAGGAGAAATTATTCAAAAACTTACAGAAGATAGTGGGTGTGAAATCAACATCGATGATGACGGACTTGTTACTGTCGCATCAGTAGGAGAAACAAGCATTGAAGTTCTTGAAAAAACAATTGAAATTATTAAAGTACTTGCCTTTGAACCAAAAGTTGGAGAAACATACAATGCAACAGTTGCACGAGTAGAAGCATACGGTGCGTTTGTTGATATTACTTCAAATGTTGGAGGACTCGTACATGTTTCAAAAGTTGCAGATGAAAGAATTGAAAACCTTTCAAAAGTTTTATCTGTAGGAGACACAGTTCGAGTAAAACTTATGGAAGTTGATGATAAAGGAAGACTAAATCTTTCAATAAAAGATGCAGAATAAAATCTTCTTACAAATCAAGAAATTACAAGAGATAAAAGTAATAGAAATACTAGAAAGCCGTAGAAAGAAATAAGTAATAAGTAAAAAGAGAGAGAAAAATGTAAATTTTTCTCTCTCTTTTCGTATACGGTTAGCATAACATAAACATACCTTCTATTCTTACGACTTCCCCTTAACAGATACTTGAGAATATAAAAGAAAAGTAAATATACCAATCCCAACAATAAGCAAGAGAAAAGATAATACTTGCCCCATAGAAAAATCTAAAAATATAAATCCCAGTTGAGAATCTGGCTCTCTAAAAAATTCTACACAAAATCGAAAAATTGCATACAGGATTAAAAAAGCAGAAAATACATACCCTTCTTTCCATTTATATACAGACATTTTTTGTAACACATACCAAAAAATGCAAAATAATAGAATATCTTTTCCCATTGCATATAACTGCGAAGGATGACGCATTACCCCATCACCAAAATCTACCGCCCATGACACATCTGTTACGCGTCCAACCAATTCTTTATTTACAAAATTCCCAAGACGACCTAAAGCCATTCCAAAAGCAACAGACACTGTTGCAATATCTGCAATTTGAAAAAACTTTACATTCTTTATTCGTGTAAGTATATAAAACCCTAAAACTCCACCAATCAATCCACCATGAATACTCATTCCCCCATTCCATACGGTAAAAAGTGAAAACGGATCGACTAAAAAATTATCCAAATTATAAATAAGCATATACCCAATCCTTCCGCCAAGCACTCCTAAAAAAAAACTCCAAAATAAAATATCTAAAATATCTTCATCTGTATAACCAGACAGAGATATTTTTCTTACCCAATAGCGTGTAAAATAATACGCACTTATTCCAGAAAGTGCATACATAGCTCCATAAAAATACAATGATACGCTCCCTATTTGGAGAATAATATTTGGCTGTGGGAAAAATTCGAAGGTCATAAATAAAGAGAAAACTTTTAATATATTACAATAATATGATACCCTAACAGACAGAAACTACACCATCTAAATATTTTACGCTTTATTTATTATGCTAAAATCACAATTTATAACGCTGTCTCTCCTTTCTCTTTTTACATTTTCTGGGTGCTTTAATTCCGATGAAAATACTACAAAAGAAATAGATACAGATTCGACATACAGCATTTCTATTCCTGAAAAATGGGAAATTCTTCCAAAAAATGAATACGAAAAACACATGATATTTGCTGCACGAGATAGTCAATATACTGCAAATATTCCAACGACACTTACTATTTCTAGCATCAATTCACTTCCTCCTTCTCTTGATATGCTTATTAAAAAAAATTACGAGCAAGTAAGAGAAAACTCTCAAGATTTTAAAATTATCTCACAAGAAGATTTTGAAATCGAAGAAAAAGTAAAAGAAAATTCTCAATACACTCCAAACGAAAATCAGCAAAAACCACACGCAAAACTTGTTACATACAAAGAAAAATATAGCGGAACAAATACTTTTACTCTTGTGTATTCTCTTAATATACTTTCATATACACAAAATACAACATATGTAATAAATATTTTATCTGATGTGAATCAAACAGAAGAAGAAAAAGAGCTCATTCGAAATATTCTTCAGTCGTTTACCATATCGCTCTAATTTTCTCTTTTTTACTCTTTTTTACTCTCCAACATATGTTTTTAATAATTCCCCACCTTTATCATAAATAACATTTTTATTTTCCCAAATAACCTGTCCTGCCTCTGTAACAGAGTTCACATTTCCAGAAAACGAATCCAGAACTCCACCTGTAAGACGCGAAGGAGAATCCACAATAAATTCTTTAAAACTTGAAAAAGTACAAGAAACTTTTTCAAGTTTTAAAGAATTTATTGTGGATTCTCCTTCGCGTCTTACAGGTGGAGTTCTGGATTCGTTTTCTGGAAATGTGAACTCTGTTACAGAGGCAGGAAAGGTTATTTGGGAAAATAAAAATGTTATTTATGAT
>CAMZKZ010000011.1 GCA_947311645.1 uncultured Candidatus Altimarinota bacterium
AAAAAATATTCTACATGTCCCCCCATTCCAAGAGTTGCATCTATATGATGAGTAGAGTTTTTAATCTGTAAAAACTCTGCTGATTCTTTCCAAAGAACAGAGTAGTGAATTGAAGATTGAGTAAATTTTGTCATTATGGCAAACAAAAATAAGGTGTGAAAAATATGAAGAGTGTTCACATTTTCTTTATAGTGTAATCGTAACAAAAAAACTGATAATTTTTAATGGAATTATCAGTTTTTGAGCGTGGCTGTTATTGTATTGCGGTTAGCCATTTATCGTGGTGTGTATTTTTTATGCTTTGTATATAGTTAGTACGTTGGGGAGAAAAAGAGCTTGTTTTTGTGAGAAAAAAATTAATGCTGTCATATAGAGACATATTCGCTTTAATTATATCTAATTTTTCCAAGTGTATATCTATTGGTTGTGATATTTTATTTATATCACTAACTTTTACCATATCTAAGTCTCCAATAACATGTCCTATTCGTGAAGATTTTTTATTTACAAGAAAAAATATTGAATCGGGTGCAAGCTTGATGTTCTTTTTTATTGCGTTATCTATGGTTGCACTGATATCACTGATTAATGCATCGAGTGTTTTTTTGGAAATACTGTATTCGGATGGCGTAAACCCCGGAGGAAGACCATTATTTGGAGCAATTGCGAATGTTCCATTTTTATTCAAGTTTGTTGTGAGTATTGAATTGTTTTCTAGGTTAACTCTGAGGGTTGTAAATGTTGGAATATTTGCCTTTTGGAGTGATTCGTGTATTTCGAGTTGAGAGTTGAGTTCAGCAGGAGAATGCATTCTTTTTGTAGCCATTGTTACATTTCTGCTTCTTCCATTTGGTCCTTGCACTTCTACTCTTCCTTTGGATACAGTTCCATATCCACCGTGTCCAAGGGGTTTTGAATCACCACGGTATGTTACTGTTGATGTTCGTCCTGCATGATTTCTATATTCTATTGGATTTGGCTGTAAATGTGCTTGATGTGGGTTGTAGCTATTAAAATCACTGTATGAACTTTGCATGCTTGAGGAGTGTTGTGTTTTTTGTATGCTCTGTGTTTTTGATGGTTGTTTTGAGATTATATTGTAAACCTTTTGATATTGTGACTTGGTTACAGATATTATTTTTTTTACACCATTTTGTGTTGCATGAATAATATATCGTCCCGGAATAGAATCGGCGATTACCTTTGTTATATGCATAGCTCCTTTTAGAAGAGCGCCAAAAAATACTTCAAATTCTTGTCCATCAATAAGGCCTTGCTGTTCCGTTTTTTTATCAAAAGACGCTCTTCGTAATGCATTTTGGCATTGTTGTACTTTGTGTTGTGCTTCAGTTAAATGATGATGTATTTGCTTGGAGTATTTATTTTTTTCTGCTTGTTGTAGGGAATCGTTTAGAGCTTTGTTGAAAGATGGGGCGGCATCTCTACATTCTTGGGGGTAATTTAGTCTTCGACTATCGTTAAAAACAATTTTTTGTTCTAAAAAATTGTTTTGTATGTTCTTGTGTGTATGTATTTGCATAAAAAGTTTAATTAAAATAGTGCTTCATACTATGTTAATACATATACAATAAAAAAGCAAGTATATGTTTTACATTTCTTTTAGAAAAAAACTTAAAAATCCTGCTAAAAATAGTGCAAATGCAAGTGCATATATTCCTATAAAATGGAATGCAAGAGCCGTAAGTGTGAAAAAGAGAAATCGTGTCGCTCCTAAAATCCATTCTCGTGTAATAAGAAAAGTGTAGCTATCGCTAGAGTGTTCCGCTCTTTTATATACTTGAGAATAAAAAGAAACTCCGAAAAGTGGTCCAAGAAGTCCGGCAGAAAAAGAAAGGGCTGTTGCGAATGCTATGTTTGGAAAAAATGCTAATATTCCTCGTGGGGCAATATCTAGAAATCGTGCGAACGATCCCCATTGTATAAGTTTTTCACTTGAGTATTTATCGGTTAAAAATCCAACAACTTTTGCTGAAACAATTTCTATACTTGCCATAATAAAAAACATTCCTCCAATAAGGGTATATTTTTGTAAAGAAATTTTTAATAAAATGGGGTACACAAGCATAAGTGATGATGTTTGCACTCCTTCTACAATAGACATTTGAAAAAAAGATTTTTGAAGGGTGTGTGTTGTAAAAAATGTGTAACTCTTTTGTAGTGTTGGTAAAATAGGATTTTTTGTTTGTGAAACAGGAATACGAAGTGCAAAAATAAATGCAATGAAATATAAAAAAATAGAAAGAGAAAGTATGTAATTTGTCCAACCGTTATCTATTAGAAATCCAGAAAGAAGTGGTCCAATAATTATAGCTCCCATGTTTACAGCTTGCATACTTCCTAAAAAACTTCCTCGGATTGATTCGTTTACGATTTCTATATTAATCCAGTGTAAAGATGGGTATAATAAAGAAATTTGTAAAACAGAACTGAGAATAATAAGAAGAAGTGTAAAAAAAGATGAATCACCAAAGATAAGTAAAAAGAGGTTTATACATAAAAATAAAATTCCAGATGCAAGTTTTTGCTGAATAGATAAAAAAGAGATTTTGTGTACATGAAAAACTCCAAAGCTTATAAGTCCGTATAGTATTCCGAATGTAAATAGAATTTCTTCAAAAGAAAAACGAAATTTCTCCATGAGTAAAAATGCGAAAAAGAATCCGGTAAGAGCATTTCCAAGTGATAAAAATGCTTGCATATATAATAGGTTTTTCATTGTGTTGCGTATTCTTAAAAAAATATATTTTGATTTATTGGTGTGTATTCTATCATATGTACTTCTGTATAGAATATCTGAACTGTATATTCATTGTAAGTATAATATATATATTTAGGTATAAATATTTATTTATTGCAAGCATACTACTTGAAGAAGAAATCAAGAAGAAATCAAAGACTCTCTCTTGAAGATTATTGTCTTTTTGGTAAAATATTTTAGAATAAAATTTATTATACAATATAAGCAGTTGAATGTGTTTGTGTGTATAGAATTTATATTATTGTTTTTTTAATTATATCGGTATGAATTTTGGTTTTCTTAAAAAAGGAACAGCGTTCCTTGTTTCGTTTGTAGTACTCTTTTCTGGAATGTTATCTTCGGTTGTATCTGCTGAGATAGTGGAAGAAGTTCCAGTGCAACAAGTACAAGGAAGTGGAGGAAGTAATCCTCTTGTTGTCGCACGACTTCGTGCAGAAGGGTTGGAACGGCAGAAAAAATTAGCAGAGGAGGAAGCATTGCGAGCACTTGAAGAAAAAGAAAAAGGAGTTGAACAAAGTGATTCGAGATATGCCGTGCAAGAATTACCAGAATATATTCCTGATTTTAAAACGATAGGAGATGTGAAAGCCGAACAAGAAGCGAAGTTGCAGGCAGAATTAGCATTACAAGCTGTTGTGACAGAGCAAACTTTAACGGAAAAAAGAGAAAATCTTTCTCGTCTTATTGAGTCATCAGATTTTTCAACACAGTTCTCGGATATTGATGATTCAGATCAAAAAGAAAGTATTGTTATATTAGATGCGTTGAATATTGTTTCTGGGCGAGAAAATACGAAATTTAAACCAAGTGAAAGCATTACACGAAAAGAAGCGATAAAGATTTCTACACTTGTTTCTGGTGATGAAATTGTAGTGCGAACATCTTCTTCTGTTGCAGATATTGATGATTCAGATTGGTCTGTTCCATATGTTGAGGCGTTAATTGAAGATGAAATTATTCACCTTGATGGTGCAGGAAACCTAGAAGGAGATTTAGCACTTACTGTGGATGAGGCATTTGCATTGTATTTATTGACGGCAGGTGTATGTATAGAAGTTGATGAAACTGTATTTCCTTTGTATTCAGGATTTGCGAAAAATTATTCTTCAGATGTAATAATATCTGATTATAAAACAGATGCAGTTGAAGGAATAGAAATGAGTCGAGAAGATTTTGCACAGCTTTCGGTTGATATTTTTAATGTGTTATCGCTAACTGTTGATTACTCTCCATCTGTGCAATTATTGGGAGAACAATATTCTGCATCGCAGGTTGTAGAAGAAGAATCGTTATTACGGGAAAAACTATTAGAGTTTATATCTCAGTAGTCTAGAAATGCTGGGTATTAGTAAAAAAATAGAGCTATTATAGCTCTATTTTTTTGTTATTTAAGTGGTATTGTGATGATATGGTGACGATGTTGTAATGCTGTTGTAAATAATATTTCTTTTATTGCAGGAAATATTTCAGTATAAAAAAACAGTTCATTACACAATGAACTGTTTTATTATTATTATATATGTTTCTATTTTTTAGCGTCTTCTTCTTTTTCTAACTCAGCCATTTCTGCTTCTTCTTTCGCTTTGGCTTTTTCTTCTTTTGCTTTTTGTGCAGCAGCTTTCTTTTCTGCTGCTTTTTTTGCATCCGCGATTTGTACGCTTCGCATTGTTTTTGGTACGGTCTCTTGAATTACTCCTTGAATAAAATCTCCTTCAAGCACTTCATCCATAAATCCTTCAACATTGAGTCCGCATTCTTGTGGAGATTCTATTTTCTTAACCTTCTCTTCAAAATGTTGAATTCCGGTTAGTTTTCCTTCTCCAAGAGTTATTATTTCTCCATCTACTCTTCGTGTAAAACGAAGCTCACATGGGTGTTCAAAGAATCCATTTGATACTTTACCACCAATAATTTTTCGTTTTCCTTTTGTATAAAAGATTCCTTTTACATCAAGTGTTCCAGTAATTTTTTCAATAATATCGGGAATAAGCATTGCTTCAAGTCTTGATTCAATGTCTTCAAGAATATTATATATAATGCTGTATTCTATGATTTCAACACCTTCTTTTTCTGCTAATTGTTTTACAGAGCTTGAAACAGGTGAGTGAAATGCAATAATAATTCCATTTGCAGCAGCGGCTGTCATTATATCATTTTCTGATACTGCACCAGCTTTCGTGTTTACAATTTTTACATCTACTTCACTGTTTCCAATTGCGTTTAAAGATTGTTCAATGGCTTCGATAGATCCAATTGTATCGGCAGTAATAACAATATTTAAATATTTCTTTGAGCTTTCCCCTATAGAACTGAGAATATCAGATAATCCAGTATTCGTTTTCTTTTGCGAGTGTTTCAGTTCTTCAAGTTCTTGTTTTTTCTGTTTTAATTCTTTTTCTGTTCCAACTACTTGAAAAATATCTCCTGGTTCTGGAAGGTCTGCCATTCCTGAAATTCGAACTGCACCAGATGGAGGTACTTGTTTTAATCGTTTTCCATTTTCATCAATCATTACTTTTACCTTCCCCCATGTTGAACCAAGTATAAATCTATCTCGGAGTTTCATTGTTCCTGTATTTACCAGAACTGTTGCTACTGGTCCCATTCCAGGGTCAAGATGAGATTCAATTACTGTTCCTACTGCAAGCCGTTTTGGATTTGCTTTGAGTTCTAGTACTTCAGCTTGAAGAAGGATTATTTCAAGGAGTTCATCTATTCCAATATTTTTTAATGCAGATACTTCAACCATTGGGATTGTTCCACCCCAATCTTCTACTTGAATATGGTGTTCTGAAAGTTCTCCTTTAAGTTTATCTATATTTGCAGTGTCTTTGTCGATTTTATTTGCTGCAACAATTATACTTGCTCCAGCTTCTTTTGCATGAGCAATAGCTTCAATTGTTTGTGGTTTTACTCCATCGTCTGCGGCAACAACCAATACTACAATATCTGCAGTTTTTGCTCCTCGAGATCGCATTGCGGTAAATGCTGCATGTCCTGGAGTGTCAAGAAAGGTAATATTTTTTTTATTTTTAACTATTGAATATGCTCCAATATGTTGCGTAATTCCTCCGCTTTCTTTTGTCGTAACTTTTGTATTTCGAATTGCATCAAGAATAGATGTTTTTCCATGGTCTACATGTCCTACCACTGCAACGATAGGAGCTCTTTCTTTTAGTTTTGCTGGATCTTCTTGAAGAAGGATAGAAAGATTTCCTTCTAGTAGGTCTGCAGAAGACATTCCTTCTTCTTCTTGTTTTACTGTTACTTCAAGTTCTTCAGAGATAATTTCTGCAGTTTCGTAATCAATTTTTTGTGTAATATTCGCAATTATTCCATTTTTAATAAGTTCTGTTATTACAATAGAAGTAGGAACTCCAATTTTTTCTGCAAATTCTTTCACTGAAAGTTCTGCAGGAAGAAGTACGATTCCTTCTTTTTTTGTAAAGATTTGTTCTTGTCTCTTTATTCGTTTTAATTTTCGTTCTCGAATAGCTTCATCTTCTTCTTCTTTTCGTTTTTGTCGTGCAAGTTCTCGGTTTTCTTTTCGTTTTTTAGCTGCTTCCGCTTCTTCTTTTGTAATTTCGATTTTTCGCATTACTTTTCGAGCAGGATTTACTTTCTTTTTCGTTTCGGTGTTTTTATTTGCCGAAGGGGTTGGTTTAAATTTATTTGGACGATTTTCATTACCTGTGTTCGTTGTTCGAGGAGAAGAGTTTTTTGCATTTCTACTTTCTGCTTGTTTTTTTGATCGTTCAAGCTCTTTTTTCTTTTCTTCTTCTATTCGTAATAATACCGCTTGTTTTCGCCGTACTGCTTCTGCTTCTTTTTCTTTTTCAATTCGCCCTTTGTCTCCTTGTGATTGAGCTCCTATACCTCGTAATTTTTCTAATGTAGAAAGGGTTGATCGTTTAAGAGGTTTCGCTATAGGTGCTGCTTTTATTATTTTCTTTTCTGGTGCAGGAACAGAGTTCTCACTTTTTTGAGTAGAGTCGTTTGTAGTATTTTCATCAACTTCTTCGCTATTGTGTTCAAGCGGAGGGCAAGAAATTTTTAGCATTCGAGATGCAACTCGGACAATTCCGGATGCAATACTAAGTGGCATTGATTTATCAAGAGGTTTTACTCCAGGAAAATTAACCTTTTGGAGAATTTTTTCTCGTAAGTCTCGAGATGATATACCTAAGTGTTTTGCGACTTGCGCAGTTCTAATTGTTTGATCCATTATATATGTAGTCTAAAAATCTTGTAAATTCTAGCATGTAGAGATAAAAGAAAAAAGTTAAAATTCTGCATTATAAAATAACTTTTAAGAAAAAGTAAAAAAAAGCTTGCATTGTTTTGTTTTTTTCTTATATACTGTTTTTCGCTGAAAAGCATTTGCGGGTATAGCTCAGTTGGTAGAGTCCCGGCCTTCCAAGCCGGTTGCACGAGTTCGAGCCTCGTTGCCCGCTCCAAAATTACATCTTTTTAAGAATTATCCACTCCCTAGTAAGTATTACACTTTCAGGAGTGGAAATTTCTTTTATAGACAAAAAGTTATTTTTATTCATATTTACTATGCCAACTATTAATCAGTTGATTAGAAGAGGACGAAAAAAGAATGTTAAGAAATCTAAATCTCCAGCTCTTCAGGTAACATTTAATTCGCTTAAAGTAAAAGCTGTTAAATTAAACAGAGGAGCTCCTCAAAAACGAGGGGTTTGTGTGAAAGTAACAACAATGACACCTAAAAAACCCAATTCTGCGGTTCGAAAGGTTGCTCGTGTTCGTTTAACAAATGGTTTTGAGGTTAATGCTTATATCGGAGGAGAAGGACATAATCTTCAAGAGCATTCGGTTGTGTTAATTCGAGGAGGAAGAGTGAAAGATCTTCCTGGGGTTCGGTATCATGTTGTTCGAGGTGTTCTTGATCTTGAAGGTGTGAAAGATCGAAAACAAGGTCGATCGAAATATGGAGCTCGAAAAGCGTAGTCTCTGTTGTTAAAAATATAATTAATTAGTTCTCTTTATACTTATTATGAATCCACAAAAATATGCTAAGTTTGTAGATGATAAATCATCTCCACTTATTGAAAAATTTATAAATGTTTTAATGCGAGGTGGTAAAAAAACTATTGCGCGAAAAGTTTTTGCAGATATGTTAAAAATTATTCAAAAAGCAGATGAAAAAAAACCTGCGGAAGATGTTTTTACACTTGCAATCGAAAATATAAAACCTCGAGTTGAGGTAAAAGCAAAACGAGTTGGGGGATCTGTTTATCAAATTCCTGTTGAAGTTGCTCCAAAACGGCAACAAACTCTTGCTATTCGATGGTTGCTTGCAAACTGTCGAAAAGGATCTGGGAAACCAATGGCTGCGAAGCTTGCCACTGAAATTTTAGCAGCTGCAAAAAATGAAGGAGCTTCTGTTAAAAAACGAGAAGATGTTCAAAAAATGGCTGAAGCAAATAAAGCATATGCTCATTTGGCTCGATACTAGAGTGTTATAGTGAAAAAAAACTATAAAAAGTGTTATAAAAAAGGTGTAAAAGATTTTTATCTTTTACACCTTTTTTTTGTTTTAATATTGAAAAATATCTAAAAAATGAAAGTAAGTAGGTTATATATCTGGGGAATGTTGGTTGATGAAGAGTGTGGAAATATTAAAAGATTGAAGATGATTGAGAAAAAAACTTTTGACAAAAAGTTTATTGTTATGAAATTATGTGTGTATATGATTACAACAATTTTCAAATCTTCGGCAGCAACAATGATGATGCAAATGATGATGACTTCGCAAATGCGAGGAGGAGTTTTGATATAAATATTTTCTAGCAAAAAATTTATAAAAATCCTCACTCGCAAGAGTGGGGATTTTTTTGTTTCTCTCAAAAAAACTCTCTCGAAAAATATTTCAAGAGTTTTTTTTATTTTATAACCCAAAATTAACATGCCAATACTTTTTTCAAAAAAACTTCCAGCAACAAAAATTCTTCAAAAAAAAGGTATCTTTGTTATGGATATCGACAGAGCAGAGCATCAGGATATTCGCCCGCTTCGTATCGCAATATTAAATTTAATGCCAAAGAAAGAGGATACAGAAGC
>CAMZKZ010000012.1 GCA_947311645.1 uncultured Candidatus Altimarinota bacterium
ACCTAAAAGAAAATCTAACGATATATCAAAAATTACGCACTATACAAAACCCTCCAGAAGGATCTGCATCAGAATATTGTACCCAGTTTTTTCGTACAATATCTGCAGCAGATCCTTTTGTAGGGTTTTGTATAGTGCTTAATTTTTGATATATCGTTAGATTTTCTTTTAGGTGCGTCTCTGTAGTTGCTTCCAGAATAGTATTGATCTGTGAATAATTTCCTATGTTATTAGTTATAATTTCAAAATTGTCATTTATGGATAGTTTTTTATTGTAGTTTTTTTCAACATATTTCGCTATGGCAATAGCACTTCCATGTCCTAAAAAGTTAAGAATTTGCGATTGCTTTTCTCTTTGTTCTTGTGTTGTTGGAACTTCATTTTCCCAATCTTTAGTGTTTTTTAAATTTTTGAGTTGCGAGGTCATTGCCGTATCGAGGCTTTTTGATGGATTTTGAATTACTTCTTTGATCACTTCTTTTGTCTTTTCTTTTGTGAGTTTATCAATTTGAGAAAATGTATTAATATCTTTAACATCTATAACATCTGGATTTTTTGAAATATCTATATTTTCTAAATTATTTTGTGTCATAAGTGTATGTATAATAAATATATTTTTTAAGCAAATTATACACTACTTTTACTTCTATATACAGAGAAAATTTAGAATTTGGTGTGTCTAAAATAGTATTTTTTAGTATAATATTGTGATGTTTTTACAACTTATTATTTTGCATGACGCTTAACAATTTATTTAAATTTCGATTTTTCTTTATAATTCTGATTTTTGCAGGGATTAGTTTTGTGCAAATGTTGGTTGATAATGTGAATTATAAGGGGTTTTTTACATGGATAATCTCGGAATTTCCAGAGAGACAAATTGAATTAGTGATGGATTTTTTTTGGATTTACTATTCTTTAAGTATTGGATTTTCTTTAATGAGAAAATGGTATCATGAACGAAAGAGTAGAAATTTGGTATATATAAAGGCAACAATGCCTCGTGCAGATTCGAAAGCAGATGAAGAAAAGCGAACACATAAAGACTTTAAAGAGGTAATGGGAGTAATGTCTCAATTTTATCGTTCAATGTATGAAATTTCAGATCTTAACTGGTGGCATTCTGTGTTATCAAAAATTTGGGATGATAATAAAATTTCATGTGAATTGGTGATGATAAACCGTCAGTTGCAGTTTTATATTGTATGCGACGAATATTATCAATCTATTGTAGAAAAACAACTTACGGCATTATATTCATCGGTGGAGGTAGAAACTTCGAGAAAAGGGTATCAGTTTAAAAAAGAAGGCTATTTTATAAATGGCTATAGTATGTTTACAGAAAAAGAGGATTATTATCCTGTAAAAATGTTTAAAGAAATGGAGGAAGACCCTCTTAATGATATTACAAATGTTTTTTCAAAAATCGAAGAAGATGAAACAGCAGCTATTCAGATTATTATAAACCCTATTGGTGAAGAATGGAGAAAGGAGGCAGAGCGTGTTTCTTCGTTACTTTTTAAAGAAAAGGAAATTGATACCTTTCCAAAAATTTTAGATATTCCTATTCTTGGGATAGTATTTCGATTTATTGGTGCATTGTTTACGGGGAGTACGGATATTTTAAAATCTGGAGATAAAAAGGATTCTGGGGGAATTGTGCGAATGTTGCAAGCAAAGGAAGATTCTATTAAAAGAATGGGGTTGAAATCTGGTCAGGAGCCATTTAATGCATATATTAGAATTATGGTATGTGCAAAAACGCAAGCACGAGTAGAAGGTTTATTAAACGATATTTTGGTCTCGTTTACGGTGTTTCGAGATGCGTATTCAAATTGGTTCGATTATAAACGAATATTTCCAATTGATAGAATAAATGGCTGGTTAATGTTTCATGGGTTTCATCGTCGTTTAGGTCAGGTGTATTTTGGAAAGTCAAGTGTGCTGGTTCCCGATGAACTTGCGACTTTGTATCATATGCCAGATTCGAAATATAATAGGTCGAGTACAATAGAATGGTTGAAGTATAAAAAATTACAACCACCAAAAAACTTGCCAACAGAAGGAGTACTTATGGGGTATAATACCTATAGGGGGATTCCAACTCCGGTATATATTGCACCGTATGATAGATCTCGTCATATGTATGTTTTAGGGAAATCTGGGTCTGGGAAATCTGTGCTTCTTTCGTATATGGCACGACAAGATGCAAAAAATGGAACGGGTTTTGGTATTATTGATCCACATGGAGATTTGATTGAAGATATTTTGCGATATATTCCAAAAGAGCGTGCACGAGATGTTGTTGTGTTTAATCCTGCGGATACAGATCGACCGATGGGGTTAAATATTTTGGAAGCAAAAACAGCAGAGCAAAAAGATAGGGCTGCTTTAGATGCGATGCAAATTTTTATTAAAATGTTTGGGAACGAAATTTTTGGTCCACGAATTCAGCATTATTTTAGAAATGCGTGTTTAACACTTATGGATGATGAAGAAGAAGGGGCAACAATACTTGATATTCCGCGAATGTTTATTGACGAGGCATTTCAAAAGTATAAAGTAGCAAAATGTAAAAATACTGTCGTTCGGCAGTTTTGGGAGGGGGAGATTGCGAATACTGGAGATAGAGAAAAGCAAGAAATGATTCCATATTTTACATCAAAATTTGGTCCATTTATTTCAAATACAACAATTCGTAATATTATTGGTCAGCCAAAGTCTGCATTTAATGTGCGAGATGTGATGGATGAAGGAAAAATTCTTTTAATCAATTTATCAAAGGGGTTGATTGGGGATACGAATGCACAGCTATTAGGGTTAATTCTTGTGAATAAAGTATCTATGGCAGCCATGAGTCGTGCAGATATTCCAGAGGCGGATCGAGTTCCATTTTTCTTATATGTGGATGAGTTTCAGAACTTTGCAACTGATGCCTTTGGAGATATTTTATCGGAAGCACGAAAATATAAACTGGCTCTTGTGATGGCTCATCAATATATTGCACAGTTGAATCAAGGAAAAATGGGTGGGGGAGAGACGAAATTAAAAGAGGCAATTTTTGGGAATGTTGGTACTATGATTACCTTTAAAATGGGTGCAGAAGATGCTGAGTATTTTGAAAAAGAGTATGCACCAGTTCTTTCAAATCAAGATATTTTATCTATTGCGAATTATAAAGCATATTTAAAATTATCAATTGGGAATGCACCATCTCGTCCATTTTCTATGGGAACAATTTGGGATCAAACAGGGTCGAGTCAAGAAATTGCAGATATTTTAAAAGAGTATTCTCGAGCACGATATGGAAGAAAAGTCGAGTTTGTAAATGAAGAAATTGAAGCACGATTAGGAATTGTAGAGTAATAAAACAAAAAAATACCCCTCTGTTTATAAGAGGGGTATTTTTTATTTCATGCTATTATTTTTAGAATTTATTCCATAGGATTTGGTTTGTTACTTCATGGTGAAATATTATTTCACTTGTTTTTATTGTATTTCCAAGAAGTTTTGGAGATCTGTTTACTACTTCTTTTTTTACTTCACAATATTTATTATGTGTTTCTTCACCGAGTATATTTTGAAGATATTTTGATGCTTTAAATCCAGAAAGTGATTCTTGAAAGTTTTCATAGAGTTTCTTGATTGGTTTTCGTTGTCGAAATGCAATCATATCTTTTCTTTCTTTTTCGCTTGTGTTTACTCCATCAAATCCTGTTTTAAGAAGTGTGAAAAAAGTCATGTATGCATTTGCATCGGGCGATACTGGTCGAAGTTCTATTCGTGCAGATTTTTCATTTGCAAGAGGGATTCGAATGATTGATCCTCTATCTCGTGCAGATTTTTGAATTGCATTTGGTGCTTCAAAGTTTGGGTCGAGTCTTCGATATGAGTTTACAGATGGGCAATAAATAGCATTCATTTCTTTTGCTCTGTGTAATATCCCTGTACAGAAGTTTTGTCCAAATTCAGATAAATTATCTTCTCCTTCGTGTTTATAAAAAATATTTTTTCCATCTTGTGCAATACTCATATTGATATGCATTCCAGATCCGTTAATTCCTGCAACTGGTTTTGGAAGAAATGATGCAGTAAATCCCATAAGTTTTGCAACTTGTCGTGCAATTAATTTATAGAGTAAAATTTGGTCTGCTGTAATAAGGGCATTGGTGTATTTGAAGTTTATTTCAAATTGGCTTGGTGCAACTTCTCCATGGTCTTTTTCATTTTCAAATCCCATTGCTCTTTGTACTTCTGCAACAGTGTCTATAAATTTTCGGAGGTCGTCTTGGGGAAGTGCATTAAAATATCCTCCCATCGTGGCAAGTTCAAATACATTTTCTGTTTCAGAATAGTATTGTTCTGCATCTTGTCCTTTTAGAAGAAATCCTTCAACTTCTGGGGCAACTAAAAATTCATAATTATCAGATTTTTTAAGGATTAAGAGTTCTTCTTGAAGTCGTCCTCTAAAATCTGCATGAAATTGAGTTCCATCAATATTTTTTACATTTGCAAAAAGAAGTACTTTTCCATTTCCAAATATATCTGATGGTAATATTCGAAATGATGCAAAGTCTGGCGAAAGTCTGAGATCAGAGGATCCAAGATCTGTAAATCCTGTGATTGAAGATCCGTCAAATGTAAGATTTTCAAGAGAGTGTATGAAAAAATTTTTGTCATAATCGAGCATTTGAAGTTTTCCTTCTATATCTGAAAATGCAATGGTTACAGCTTTTATAGTTGTTTCGTTTGTGAGAAACTGTATTACTTTTTTTTTAAAATATAGTGGGTCTTTTTGAATAATGGTGTAGTCTTCTTGTTCTTTTTTCATAGAAAGATTGAATTCTTCTAGTTTTGTGTACGAAAGGCTAAGGTGGGATCGAAGAGGTCCTTCTTGTGTGAATGCGGTAGTCATAGAAAAAAATAAAGTATATATGCTTTCCATGCTAATGGTGCTCTTTTTATTTTGCAGTGTCAATATATTAAATTACATATTTATTAAAATTTAATGTATATGTATTATATTTTAATAAATATACATACCTTTAAGTATCTGTATGAGTTATTTATAAGTACATATTAGTTTTAAAAATATTTTGAATAATATTTTTTATAATATTTTTAAAAAAAGTATGTATTGTATGTATTTATCTTTGTTTGGAAAATAGTGTTGCAGTAAAAAAACACTTGCTAAAAAAATAAAGATTTGTGAAAATGTTACGGCAAGGAAACTTGCAGTATTACATAGGTGGACCGCAGAATAACAACAATGGAATAAATACCATGCATAGAACCAAATGGGTGGGGGTTGCGATGCCGGCGGGGGGCCAATTTTG
>CAMZKZ010000013.1 GCA_947311645.1 uncultured Candidatus Altimarinota bacterium
AGAGAGAGTGAAAGAGAGAGAGAGAGTTTTTTTACAACCTGAATCATAAAAATATATTAAAAAATAAGTATATAATCAATTGTAACAAATATTTTAAAATGTTTTATATATTAGTCTTGCATTTTTTATATAATATGTTTTCAAATGGATATATATGTATTATACTTTTTATAAAATTGTTATTTTAAATTTATTATATTTATGAAATCTACATTTTCTACATGTCTAATAGGAGCAATGCTCTTTATTTCTTCTGGGGTTTCAGCGCAATCATTTTCTGATGTTTCAACAAGTTCGAAATATTATAATGCAATTGAAACACTTGCTAATGCAAATATTGTGAATGGATATGATGATGGAACATTTAAACCAGAACAATCGGTGAATAGAGTGGAAGCTTTAAAAATGATTTTAAATGCTGCACAAATTTCTCCATCAGTAGCAACAGGAAGTTTTTCTGATGTTGAATCAAGTGCATGGTTTGCTCCATTTGTATATACTGCACAATCAAAAGGTATTGTTTCTGGAGATGGAAATACTGGAGCATTTAAACCAGCACGAACAGTTATTAAGGCAGAATTTTTGAAAATGGCACTCCTTGGGTTTGACCATAATGTAAACAAGCATAATGGAAAAACAAATGTTGCAGCAGATGTTCCAAATGATGCATGGTTTGTTCCATATATGAGTTATGCACGAACACTTCTTATTATTGATCCAGATGCAAATGATAAGTTGTATCCAACAAAAACACTTTCGCGTGGAGAATGTGCAGAAATTTTGTATCAATTGATTATTTTAAAACAAGGAGGAAATACACAAAAATATTTAAAGCTTACAGAATCTGAATTATTAAATGTAATTTTAAAACTTTCGGAAGATAAACTTGCAGATGCACGAACTCATGTAGATTCTTCGGTGCAATATTCTGAACTTGCACTTCAATCTGCACCAGATGAAGGAATCGTGAAAGCAGCAAATGAAATTGCAAAAGGAATGCAAGATTTGGTAACGGCATATGAAGCAGGAGTAAATGGAGAAGGTGATAGACTTGTACAATTTGCAAATTCGGCAAAAGAAAAAGCTGGAATTGCATATTCATATCATACTTCAACACAGCCAATTGGAAGAAAAATAAAAGAATATGCAGATGCTCTTCTTTCACAAGTTTCTCAATAATTTATACAAATGAAATTTGCTCTCGATTTTGGAGGATCAACAATTGATATACATTACATCAAAGATACTATTAAAGAGTTTCACTCGCTTGAGTCGAAACTCTTTAATAAAAATATTAAAAATTTTATAGAGCAATCAGAAAAAGCGAAACTTATTCGTATTCTTGAAGCGTTTAAAATTTTTTCGTTTCTTTCATCTACAGAGGTTCATGTTTTGTGTATTACAGGAGGATTTTCGCATACTATGAAACACTCTCCACATGCTGATATACATATAACACTTGCTGGGTATAGATTTTCTCTCTGCATTATATCTGAATTTTCTGCGATAGGAAAAGGTGCAGCAGTGGCATCTCGGTATACATCTGGAATTGCAGTATCGCTCGGAACTGGTACAGCAATGGTTCTGTTTAATGCAGATGCAGAAACATATACTCATATTAAAGGAACTGGTCTAGGTGGTGGAACATTTATTGGACTGGGAAAAGCACTACTGGGTATTTCTGATTTTAATGAAATATCTCTTCTTGCCCAAAAAGGTAAAAAAGAAAAGATTGACTTATCAATAGGGGAAATTACAGGAGGTGATATTGATTTATTGCCTGCATCTGCAACTGCTTCAAATTTTGCAAAATATACCCATACAACTTCTCATGCAGATATTGCTCTTGGAATTTCTACACTGATAGCAGAATCAATAACAGCACTTGCTATTGAAAAATGCTTACGGTATAAGCAAACATCTATTGTTTTTGGTGGAAAATTTTCCAAACTTTCTATTCTAAGAACGCATGTGGAGGCAACTACAAAACTCTTTAATATTCGTGCAATTTTTCCTGAACATTCTGAATATATAACAGTTATTGGAGCATATGCACATTCGTAAAATAAAGAGGAGAAGGGTTACATATTTTCCACTGTTTTTATACCAAGGCAATATAATCCGTTTTTCATAATATTTTTAAATACAGAGATGATTGCAATATTGTATTCATAATCTGGATTTGTTGTATCGGCAATTTTTGTATGTGCATAAAACGAACTAAATTCACTGGCTATATCATATAAATAATTCGCAAGATTGTGGGAACTTAATGTTTCGAGAGATATTTCGAGTACAGATTCAAATTGTGCAAACTTTTTTTCAAGAACGGTAATGTCTGCATTTCGTGCAGAAAGAGATGTTGTTATGTCTGAAAGATTTTCAATTTTATTGAGTATAGAATTTGCTCGAACATATGAATATAAAAGATATGGTCCTGTATTTCCAGAAAAATCGAGTGCAACTTTTTCATCGTATACAATATCTTTTCCTGCAGAGACTTTTAAAATTGAATATTTAATAGCAGACATTGCAATGTTTTGTGCAATATTTGTTTTTTCTGTATGAGAAAAATCTGACAGAGATGAGTTTTCTTGAGACTCCATTTTTTGGAAAACATTTTCTTTTGCTTCATCTATCCATTCTTGTGCACGAATTATACCACCTGTTCGAGATGACATTTTTCCTGTTTTGAGTTTTAAAATTCCATGTGCTCTATGCATTGTTTTTGCTTTCCATTCTGGGTTTATTAACCCCGCGGCTTCTTTTACAATGGTAAAATATTCTTTTTGATCTCCTCCGGTAATAGTAAGTGAATAATCGGGGTTGTATTTTTCCCATTTTTTATAAAAGAGTCCAATATCTTTTGCTTCATATGTGGGAAGTCCTTCAGAGTTTATAAAGACTCGAGTATGGTATCCAAACTTTTCTCCTTCAAAAATAATTGCTTTTTCTGGTTGAGAAAATACTTTTTTCCCTTTTGGTGCAGTGTTTTCTTTTACAATTCTTTCGCCATCTGTAAATGTAGAACTTTCTAAAAAGTAATGGTCAAATTTTGATCCTAATATTTCATAAATAGTTTCGAGGTATTCCAAAGACCATTTGCATCCCATAGTATATATTTTTGCAAGATCTGGGTTTGATTCTGGATTGGTTACAATTGTATAAATTTCTTTATTTATTTGTGTTATTTCATTTTTTGCATTGTTTATATTTTCAGAAAAATGTTTTTCTCCGAATACATAGCATTTTCCAAGAAATTTTTGTTTTTCATATGGTGTTTTTTGTAGTGGAAGTTCTTCGCCAATATTTTGAATACCCCATAATGCTTTTGCAATATGCATTCCAACATCTCCTTGAAATGTTACATTTTTCACAGTTGCACCAGCAAATTGTGCAAGTCTATAAAAAGATTCTCCAATAACATTTGTCATTACATGTCCAATATGAATTTCTTTAAAAAGATTTGGGTCTGTATGTTCTGCTATAAAAACTTTATTGGTAAGTCGTTGTGTTTTTCCAATATTTTCTCCTGCATGTAGAAAAGTCTGTAAGCTGTTTGTGTAGTACTGTTTTGATATAAAAAAATTAAGAAATCCTGGTCCTGCAATTTCTATTTTTTCAATAGCAGTATTTTCCGATTTTTTTATACATGTATGTATTTCAGAGAGGAGATTTTCTGCTATTTCTCGTGGATTTTTTTGAAGAATTTTTGAAAGTTGTAGTGCTATAGTACATGCAAAATCTCCATTTTTTACATCATTTGTTTGTGATACTTGAATTTTATCTGTATCAAAAGTAATGTCTAAATTGTGAAGTGCTTGCGAAAGGAGGGTGATTATTTGCGTTTTCATAAGAGTATAATTTTGAAATATCTATAAAGTAAGTATAAGTAATTATATATTAAGCTTTATTTTGTACAAAAAAAAGAGCATTCCGCTCTTTTTTTTAACTTTTTAAACTTTTGCTTTTAATACGTTTTCGGCTTAATTATATTTTCACTCTATTGTTGAGTAATACATGGAAACAGTATTAAAATATCTTGTAAATCAATAATTCCAGATCTGTTTTTATCTACTCTTTCTACTTCATCTTGTGTTGGTTGCAGAGATCCATTTAAAAATTTGAGTGCGAGAATAAGATCTATTACATTTTGAAATCCGTCATCATTTACATCGCATGTTGCGAAATTATTTCCAAGAATAGCAGGAATAAAATATCGACTTATAACTCTGTCATCTCTGTAGAGCTCTATAACAAAAGTATATGGTCCATCTGGCATATATCGCTGTTCATCATATTCTGGAATAGTAACAGGAATTTCTAGAATTCCACGATTTTGTTCTCCCGTTGTATCTTCTAAATAGTCTTTTACAGGTGTTTCATTATGATATTCTTTAAAAATAAATGATTGAGCAACAGATTCTGAAAATGTTTCGGCTGTTATGCTTCCGCTAAAAAGTCCTACTGATAATGATTGCAGTTGTTGGATTTCTGTTCGTGAAGAGATTGATGCCAGAATATTTTGTGTTGTGTTTCGTGTAATAATATTATTTCCCAGTATATATGCTGAATCAATGTTGATTTGTGGTTCGTCTATAAACAGTGCAATAGTTTGCGATGCAGTTTCGTATTGTGTAAAGGTAAGATCTGGCTTTCCTATTTCTGCAATTGCTTCATATGCACTTGCTCGTATAGATACTAATCCAGTTTTTTGTGGAATAAATGTTCCTGCTGATATCGTTCCATTTTCGTTTGATCGTTCCCATGTTGTTCCTCCATCGTATGAAAATTCCCATAAAAGATTTTGAGAGGTGCTATCGTCAAGAAAGTGAATCTCTTCTTGTGCAAAAAATTGATTTGTTTCGTTTTGTGTATTTGTTTTATTAACAGATATTGATATATTTGCTTGATGTTCTGGAAGAGTGGTAACGGTATATGTAATGCTCTCATTTAGTGTTTTATTTTCGAGAGTAATAGTATCTATGCTTGGTGTTTCTCCAGCAATGAATACTACAGAGTTTTCGGTACACGGTGCATTTTCTGTGCATATTTGTGCCGATGAGTCGCTTGATGAATAGAGGTTATTTGAATTTGAATACCAAATAATTTCATCATTATTTTTGTTATCTATTTGTAATGTAAGCGTGTTGTAGACTGCTACTTTTTCATATATTGTAAAGTCTATATCTGTGGTATTGCTTGTATCTGTATTTTCTGTAGTTGTAGTAGTTGCAGTAGTTATGTCGGTATTTTCATTTGTTGTTTCTGTTAAATTTATAACAGTGCTAGAGTCTGTTGTATTTACATCTGTCGTATTTGTATTGCTTGTAGTTGTTGTAGAAGTTTCTGTAGAGCTTTCTGAAATACCTATAGTGAGGCTATTGGTATCTGATATAGAGTTGCGTACGGCAAGGGGAAAATTCCAGTTTGCAGATTCTCCATTTATAAGTACATGCCAATATGGAGTATCGCCCACATTTATCGTGAGTGTGTTTTCTGAAATAATTTCTTGTGGTTTATATAAAAGTTCTCGTTTATTTTGAAATGCAAGATTTTCATATGTACGAGCACGAATACTAAATAATTTTGTAGATTTTGGAATAAAGATTCCTGCTGAGATGATTCCATCTTCAGAGTTTTGGGTAAAAGTATTTCCTCCATCTGTAGAAAATTCCCATACTACTTCATTTGCAGTAAGTGCAGATACTTCTCCATTAAATAATGATTTTTCAGCCTTGAGTTCAATTTCAGAGTTTATATATCCAGCAATGTGATTTGTATCTCTATTATTCGTAATTCGGAGAGATTCTGTTGCCGAAGGAAGAGTGGTAACGGTATAGGTAATAGTAGTATTGAGAACAGTATTTTTTAGGATAATAGAACTGTCTCCTTCTTTTGTTCCTCCAGTAAATAAAACTTCAGTAGTGG
>CAMZKZ010000014.1 GCA_947311645.1 uncultured Candidatus Altimarinota bacterium
AATCTTGTTCTGCTAATTTTTTATCATATTGTTCTTTATCTGTACCTTTAAGATTTATATGAAAAATTTCCTCTGGATAGATATTTGGTTTTGGAACATTTTTAGATAAATCTGACTGCACATAAAATACATATTTCTGAATATCTCCAATAAATCGAATAGAACGATCATAAAAATCTATTTCATCTATAACATTCTCTACCTGATTTTGTGCTCTACTTGCACGCTGTGCATCCGTATATACCTCTTTCGTTATAATACTTACTGGTTCATCAACTCCATCAACCCACCGTCTTCCAAATATCTCAAAAAACATATCTGATTTTTCATCAATATTTTGTCGTAATCCTAAAAATGAAGCCCCAGAAACTTTTACATTTTTATACAATACATCATTAAAATTTGGAATAATTTCAAATGTTTCAAAATACACATTTCCAATTTCTGAAGGGATAAAAAATCCCGCAGGAAGATCATCTAATCGTGCAAAATCTGGAGTAATATCTGTAGTAAGAGGGTCCCATTGCCAATATATTTTCTCATTATCATTTTCTGTTATTTTTGAAAAATCTATAATTTTATTTAAATCTGTATTTATACTTGTATTACTTTTTGTTAAAAAATCTGGAAGAAAGTATGCATCTAAATCTAAAACTGTTTTTTCTAGCGATTCTGTAGTAGTTGATTTTTCTGTACGAATATAATTTTTTACATCATCAATAATATTTTGCGATGCATCATCACACGATATTAATTGTTCAGCGACTTTATATTCCCATGTTTTTTTCGACATAAAATCTATAACCCCAGATGAAATCTGCATACTATCGAAATATTTTCCAAAAATAAATTCTCTATACACCGATTCTGGAATCTTTGTATATTTTTTAAAAAATTCAACATAATATTCTCCCATTGCAGGTCGCAATACCCTTTTATCAAATTTATCTAAATTATTACATGATTTCGAAGAGACAATTAGATTTTTCATATTTTCTAATACCTCTAATTCATATTCTGCAGGAATTTTTCCGAAATCATCTTCTGTAATAAATGCATTACTTTGCTCTATAGTATCTGTACTTTCATTAAATTTTACAACTCGTCTTGCCTTAAAAATAGGCGAATTTATAAAAACTCCTGATGTATTTTTTAATGGAATTTTTCTGTTATATGCACCATTTCCAATAATCATTTCTTTTGCATTTTGCTCTGCAATTTTACTTATTTCATAGTGTGTAAGTAATGAAGATTCTAATGCCTTTTTATATGCATATCTGAAAAAATTTGGAACTGTTTGCTTTATATATTTTTTTACAGTAAGCCCATTTAATACATCTGCATATACAACCCTATTCGATGCAAGAGCCTTTGAATAAATACTTTTTACCACATGTAAAAGAGATTGTTCAGAATCTTTTGCAGTAGATGGGTTATCATGTAAAATGAAAGTATTCAGTGTTTTTATTACTGTTTCATTATTAATAAAAGGAAACCAGCCTAATATGCTGTATGCATAATTGAGGGTTGAAATTTTTTGACATGCTAATGCCGAAGTTTCAATATTTTGAACATTTTTATACAGCTCACTTTCAAAAAGATTTGGACGAAATTCTCGCGTATCTATTTCTTCTTTCGTATATATTCTTTCCCCTCCATCCCAAGAAAATACTGGAAGCTTTGCCTGTGTAGAAAGACATTTTTCTTTTGCTTCTGGCTTTGTAAGTATCGAACACCCAGAGAGATACGAATTCATTGCTTTTGCACCTACTTTATGTGCATTTTTCATAATTTGCACATCATGTAATGATGTAAATTTTACAGATTTCGATTGTATTTCTGGTGAAAAATCTGAAGTATATAAATACTCTATATCTTCATGAGCAGTATTTGTCTCTTTTTCTATTTTCCAATCAAAAAATACCTTGGTTGCATCATATAAATTATCAGACTGATACACACCACGATACAAGCTACAATCTTGTGGATCTTCTATATCTATTACTCGTCGCCCATTTATATAGTTATATCCAAATCTAAACCCATTGTCTTTTCTTGCATCATGAGCATTTTCAATATTGACTACCTCTTTATATAGTTTCTCCCATAATTCTTTTATTTTATCGGTATCACGACTGGTAAAATCAGAAAATGTTGTAACCCCTTCTAACTCTTTTTCTAAATTTATTACAAGAGTTCGTACTCCCTCCTTTTGGTCATGCAACTCTGCTATATGCACCCAACGAAATAAATTTTTTAAAATATCAAAATGCTTTGTAAAATCATCATCTTGCAATAAATACTGCAGTAAACCATATTCATACTCTTTCCGTATGAGGACAGCTATATAAACAGATGTATATGTAGTTTCTCCATAATATGATGGAACTTCCATTGTAGAATCAAGCTGTGAAAAATATTCTGTTGATTCTTTTTCATAAATTTTATTTATTTTTTGAATCTCATTTCCTACATATTCATCTATAAGTGAAATCATTTCAGGAACAGAATCGGTACTTTCTTGATTCCATCTTCCTGTATTTTCCACTAATTTTTGAATATTTTTTTCATATGTTTTTACAACTTCTGCATACGATGGCAATAATTTTTCTATTGAATCTTTAACATATCTATCTGCTATATCATCTAGAGCTTTTCCTGCAATTATATCTTTCGTATCTTGTATATTTTCTAAAAAAATATGTTGATTTCCGTCTTCATCTTTTGGATACATTGCCTTTACCTCTGCAGGAATATCGGTATTAAAATTTTCATCATCAATCATATCACCAGATAGAACCTGTAATAATTCAGAATTATATCGCAAAGATTTTCTTTCACTATTGAGATCTTGCCCTTTTTCATATTGAGAAAGTAATATTTTTTGCATTGATTTTTTTTCTTCACGAGTATTCCAAAATAAAATCTCATCTCTAATAATATCTGAAAAATTTTCTTGTCCAGAATACAATTTTTCATGCATTTCATGATTTTTATCAAAAAAGTTTTGTAATTCATCAATAGTACCTGGAATAACTCCATGCCAAATTTCTGCACTCGTTGCATTTACTGCAGGATTTTCTATCCATTTTTTCTCTTCTAGATCCCAAATAAATGATGGATTTTCAAAATCTGTATATGGAAAAATAGAAAGCATATCTCCAACTTCTGATTTTAAAGATGGAAGTTTTACATCTCCTACAACAATAATTCCTCGCAAAAAAAGTCTTTCTGTATCTTCTTTTCTCCCCTCAAAATAATAATTTTCTAATATTCGATATATTTCTTCTGATGTTTTTTCTTTTGCAATAGGCAGAAGCACTACTTTTGTATCTGTATATGAATTTTGCACATCTTGTGCATATCGTTGTACCTTAAGCGATAAATCTGCATTATTATACACATCTTCACTCACCAATACTGTTACTAAATCATGCTCTGTATCAGTATAACGAGAAAATACCTGCATATTCCCCCAAGGAAGAAAAATAGGAACTACCAACGAAATAATAATAACCGTTGAAATAATAGGCTTATATACATAAAAATTTAAAATATAAAACCATACAGTCCAGAGTTTTTTTAGTATAAATCTAAAAATATTGGTAAGTAATTTCAAAAGAAACATGTGTATATATTGTTATAAGTGCTTGAAATAAATCAAAACATTATACAGTATTTTCAATATTTTTACGAGAATATTGAGAAAAAACAGCTTACAAAAAATAAGTATATTGTATAAACAACTTTACTTATTTTTTATTCTCTCACAAGATACCCAATAAACACTCTCTTCTTTTTTCTATTTGTTCTTTTTTCTTTTTTCTGTTTTTTATTTTTCTATTCTTCTATACAACACTCCTCTACTTCCTAAATCTACAATTTTTTCAAAATATCTATTAAAAAATTCTTCATTTATTTTTATCTTATATTCTAAAGATGCAGAATTATCAACAAAAATATACTCTATATTTTCATTTTCTATAATTTTCAATACCTCTTGATACTTTAGCTTTTTATACTTTCCAGCATACTCCCCTCCTGAATAAATAATTTTTGCAATTTCTACTTTCTTTTCCCAATCCATTCCATACGACCCTATCCAACCTCTATACCCCATAAAAATAGGGTTCGACAATAAAGGTGAAATAAAATGATGATAATAATCAGAGGTTAAAATAAGTGCACCAGAATCTATTTTTTGCTCAATATATTTTGAATCGTGAATTTCTTGTGCAGAAAATATTTGATAATGATCATCATCGACTCCAGACCAAAACATTATTACCCCACTCATCACAGAAAAAAGAAAAAGAATTCCTGAATACAGCTTTCCAAAGCCCCCAAAAGAGTTCCATACATATACAAAAACAATACTTGCAGACATACTAAAAAACAATCCAGACCACAAAAGAACTTTAGTATTATCCCAAGGATTACTCTGTAATTGCCAAATAGAAAATACTCCTAAAAGAATAGCTGAAGCGAGTAAAAAATTATACAAGAGAGCAGTATTATTATTTATACTTATTTTTTGTATTACAATACGGTAAAGAGGTCTTACGAGAAGTAAGCCCCCTAATACAAATACAATACCCCAATTCAAAAGTAAGTATTCAAAAATATTATTCCCCTCTCCAAATGGAAACAGTGAAAACGCACTCACACCTCCTTTTTTTTGGAATAATACATATAAAAAGGGAAGACTTGTACACATCGCACCCAAACCAAGAGAAAAATAATATTTAAAATTTTCTACAAAAGAAAGTGTAGAAACATGCATCTGTGTATTTATAAGTATATTATGAATACTGGAAGATACAAACAACAGCAGAAAAAGAAAGAAAAAATAAAAAAATGTATGCGTATGAATAAATGACAAAAGACCTATTCCCAACCCAATAGAAAAATAAATACAATATCTTCTAAATTGTTTATTTTTATTATTTTCTTCTGTTGTATTTTCTTTTGTCATTTCTATATTTTGTATTTTTACAAATACCCCAAGCATAAATGTCCCAATTGCCATTCCCCAAAGAAATGAACGCTGAGGAATAAATGTTGTAAGAAAAAACGATTTCCAATTAAAAACATACCCCATTTCCGAAAGAGTATTGCCAAGAAAATGAATATCATATTCATAATCTTTTAGATTTTTCCATGTTTCAGAGAATAAATTATATTCTTGCAATGTAAAATATGCTTGTGCTCCTGCTAAAAAGAAAAATATAATTGGCGTTAAAAATGCTGTATATATATTTTTCGTAAGCTGATATGTTAAAAAATAAATTCCCGATAACAATAATACAGTTCCTACATACATAGGAAATAGCATAGAAAAAACTATATTATCGGTTATCTGTAAGAGTATTCCAGATAACCAATTTACAAAAAATGGATACGCCAAAAGTTCACCAGAATAAATTGGATTATTTTGAATAACCTGTAAAAAATCTAATTTTTCAAATGCCTGCACTTGTGCCATGTGCATCATCCAATCAGAATTTAATGTCCATGAAAATGTTTTAAGATTTCCAAATGCATCAAAATAAAAAGATTGAGAAATATAATAGAATAAAAAACTTCCAAAAGTGAAAAGAAGAAGAAATAATCCAATATATTTATGTCCTTTAGTTTTTGTATTATGCATCGTATAAAAAAAATACTGTATATTCTGTAATATACAGTATTGTATCTCCTTCACCTACTTTATTCAATTATTTTCAGTTATTTTCAGTATCTATAGGTTCTATAGTTGTGATATCAATCTCTTCTGCAGACATATGGAGCACTGCATCATCTTCTATACTTTTTTCTAAGAAATTTTCTTCCAATTTTTTTCTTCGCTCTTTTACTATTTCTTTTACATCATTTGGAGAATCCATCTCTATTCTTCTTAATAATTCTATACTCTCTTCAGATTCTGGAATTTTATCCAATATATTTAAGGCTGTGGTTTTTCGAGAATTTTCGAATTCAAATGCATCTATTTGCTGAGAAAAACTATTCACTGCTGCATTTATTTTTACTTCTTTTTGAATTGCCCTTCTTTCTTCTGCAATTTGCTGTGCTGTGCGTTTTTGAACTTTTTCTCCCAATTCATCAGTGTTATTTTCCTTTTCAGTATTAGTATTTACTATATTTTCCTCTTTTTCTTCAAGAGGAAGAGAATCACCCTCTATACTAAATGTTTCCACAGATGAGGTATTATTATTTTTCGTTTTTTCTTCTCTATATACCACCGGTCGTCTATATCGCACTATTGCTGGCGTTACACTTGGCTCTGGAGTTTCCGCAATATCTTCAGCTAAAATATCTTCTTTTGTATGCGCAGAATCAAGAACCAGAAGTAAAGAATTAATATCATTTAAAAAGAGTGATAACTCTTCATCTGTTGGGTCTGAATCTAAAAATTCTTCTACCTGAGATGATAATGCAGACATAATATACCGCTCTTGCATTTTTTCAGAAACTCTATCCATATATTCTTTTGTATATGATAGATCTTTTGAAAGATTATTTTCCACCCATTTTGAATCATAAAATGATCCAGGAATCACCTCATTTAATGGACTAAATGTATCAAAAATAGAAAATTGCAACATTTCTGCTTTTTTCAACAAAATAGTATTTGCAACATTTATTGCATTTATTGTAATGGTTGCAGAATTCTCTAGTGCATATACCCACTCCTTTCCTTCTTTATAATGTACCGATAAGGTTGCTCTATTTGGAAGAATAGTAAAACTTGGTGTATACAAATGAAATGCTTCTTTTTCAGAAAGAGATGAATCTTTAAATGTCTTTAGCCAAACATTTCCATGCAATAATACTACCTCAATTTGTCCAGTTGAAAATAACAACGAATGTGGATTTATTGTTACAATTTTTACTTCTGTATTTTCTGCAAGCCGTAAGATACTTCCGTCAAAAAATACAATTTCAGCTCCTGCACCTTCTCCAGTTGTTACAATATCAGAGGTATATAATTCCTGATATTCAATAGGATCAAAGACTTCCGAAGACCGTAATATATCGACATCTCCAGAAAGCGTTCGTAAAACAGATGGTTCCAATGCTAAGGATTTTGAAACAGATACTACAGAAAATAATGGCAAAATAAACAATGTTGCCGCAATTCCTGTTCCTAAAAATGCCATTCCTTTTAAGAATGTTCTATTTGTATTTTTAAAAAATTGAAAAATTGTTGTTTTAAGATCAGAAAGCAAAACACTCATACTCCAATCTCTTTCTATTTTTAATACAAGTTTAGACTCTGGAATATGTACTTTCTCTATATATTCAACAAAAAAACTCTTATCTTTTTTTGTCATTTTTTCAAATAAATCAGCACGCAAATTTTCTCTAAAATTGTCTGAAGGCTTTGAATGGTGCCGAAGCTTTGACCAAATTGAATCCAAAAAAATAGTATAAAAGAATGTACAGCTTACTCAGTAATTACAACGAAGAATATCGAAAGAATGTTTCACTTTTTTTATATTTTTTGCAATACATCAAGAATATATAAAAGTGCAAAAGTTGTTGCATCGTGCTGAATACTTGCTCTTGATTTAATTTCTTTTTCATTAAAGTTCATAATATGTGTTTTAAGCAATATTCCTTTAATATAAAAACCAAAAAAAACTTTTCCTGTATCAACTCGTCCACTTGTAGAAACCCCAATATCTGCGACATTTCTTTTCGCAATTCTCTCTGCCATTTGGGCAACAATTTTCTCATCATATACACCAACCTCATTGATAAGTCTAATATCGACTCCTGCACTATGCACCTTTGAATGCTCACTATAACACACTACACCCGCTGTAAATACTGTCGAACTTCCACTTATTTCTGTGAATGCAGATGCTATTCTTCCTCCTGTAATACTTTCTGCTGTTGCGATTGTATATTTTTTTTCTTTACATATTCTAAATATATGTTCTACCAATTCTTTATTCCCCATATTACCCATATTTTTCATATAAATTATAGATATAAAAAGTGTAACAAAAAAAGAGCATAAATGCTCTTTTTTTGTATAAACAGAAATGTTTAGTTATAAATTAGTCTCGTGGTCGAGCTTCATTTACAATAATAGCTCGTGGAGTTCGTCCATCTTGAGCATCAAACTCTTGTTCATTCCACATTTCGATAGCTGCTGCAGCTCCTTCTGTAGTTTCCATTTCTACAAATCCGAATCCTCGTGATCGACCTGTTTCTCGATCAGTAATAACTCGAGCAGAAATAACTGTACCAGCTTGTTCGAATGCTTCTCGAAGCATTTCATCAGAAACTCCCCAAGGAAGACTTCCTACAAATAATTTAGTTTCCATATATATAATATGTAAAGAATAATAACAATTTCTCTGTACTTACCTATCATTACCCAAAAACTGGAAAAATGCGGACCCGAACTTCAATAATTGCGTAAAGTATTCTCTCTTACTTCTCTTTAAAATGCAAAAGTTTTTTTGCCTGATGCAATGCTTCTTCTGTTAAACACTCTCCAGAAATCATTTTTGCCAATACTTCCACTCTTTCATCCCCTGTTACATAACGCAAACGAGTCACCGTTTTTTCTGCTAAATGTGTTTTTTCTACAACCAAATGGTGACTTGCCATAGCCGCAATTTGTGGTAAATGCGTAATAGAAATAATTTGCCGAGTGTCTGAAAGATTTTTCATTTCCAGAGCCATTTTTTCTGCAATAGCACCAGAAACTCCAGTATCTATTTCATCAAAAATCATGGTTGTTCCTTCTGGAAAAAATTGCTTTAAGGCTAAAGTTATTCGTGCTATTTCTCCTCCAGAAGCCGAAAAAGATAAATTCTGTACAGCATTTTGATTCGCTGAAAATAAAAATTCAACCTGCTCCTTTCCATATTTACAAATCTCTACCGGTTTTAAATGTACTGTAAATATAGCCTTTTCCATTCCCATGGTTCTACATTTTTTCTGAATCAATATACCAAATTCTTCTCTTTTTTCTGCACGCGCCTGTGATAATACATCTGCCAATTCGCTTAACTTTTGCAGTATATTTTCTTTTTTTTCTCTTAATTTATTTTTATCTGATTCCAATATCTTTATTGCTTCTAAATTTTTTTCAAGTGTTTCTTTTTTTTCAAATAATTGTTCTGGGGAAATAACGCCAAATTCTTTACACCATCGTGATATCTGAGAAATTAATGCCTGTGCTTCTGATATTTCTTCTTCATTTACTCCAGAAGGTAAATCTGATTCCAAAGCAGTAATAATATCTTGTACTTCTGTAAAAATATGTTGTAATTTTTGACCAATATTTTTTTTCTCTTCTTCTCTATTTTCTATTTCTCCTGTTTCTTCTGTTTCTTCTATTTCTTCTTTAGATTTTCTATTCCTGATATTTTCTGCCTTTTCTAGTTTTCGAATATGTACTTCAACCGTGTCTAACAGCGATAACACACTATTTCCTTCCCCTGCCAAAATTTCAATCGACTCCTCTATACTTTCTTTTGTATCAAGCGAAAAAGCAGAATTCTGAATAATCTTTTCTGCAGACTGTAATTCTTCTTGTGTAAATTGAATTTTTTGCATTTTCTCTTGTTGAAACTCCCAAAAATCTTTTTGCAATATTTGTTTTTCAAGCTCTTGTGTTTTTCGATCCAATTCAAGCTGAGTATCTAAAAAAAACTGATACAGCTTTGTATATTCTGCTTTCACTTTTTGTGCTTCTTCCGATAAACACCTGTCAAAAATTTCTGTTGCAGCTTCTGGTTGCTTTAAAAAAATATTATCATGCTGAGAATGCATGTGAAAAAATTGAGAAGTAAATGCTTGCCCAACTTTTAATGTTTCTGGAATATCATCAATAAAAAATCGAGATTTATTCTCTTCCAACACTCTTCTAAATATCTTATTTTTTAATTCTAACTCAATAACCGTTCTCTCTGTATTTTCACTCGATAAAAATATATTTTTTGCCCTTTCTCCCATTCCCAGCTTTATTGCATTACAAAAAAATGATTTCCCACTCCCCGTTTCCCCTGTAATTACAGTGAATCCATCAAAAAAATTTATATTTTCATTTTCAACTAATCCTAAGTTTTTAATAGAAATCTGTTTTAACATTTATTCAAGATAAAGAAGTAAAGAATTTACAGCCATTATATATCTATGATAAAATAAATGTAACAATAAGTACATTTTAATTCATAAACATGTCTGGACATTCAAAATGGCATTCAATTCGACACAAAAAAGGAGCGAACGATGCAGCTCGAGGAAAAATTTTCACAAAACATGCAAACCTCATAACAATTGCAGCACGAAGTGGTGGAGACCCAGAATCAAACCCTGCTCTACGACTTGCTATTGAAAATGCAAAAAAAGAGAATACTCCAAATAAAAATATAGAACGAGCAATAAAAAAAGGAACTGGAGAAGATAAATCTGCAGCTGCGCTTATAGAAGCTACTTTTGAAGGATACGGACCAGACGGTATTGCAATGCTTGTTGAAACACTCAGTGATAACCGAAACCGAACGGTTACAGGAGTTCGAGTTGCCTTTTCAAAAAATGGAGGAAATTTAGGAGAAAATGGAAGTGTTGCATGGATGTTTCATCGAAAAGGAGTTATTGAAATAACACAAGAAAATACTGCTCCAGATAATGAAATAATTGAAAGTATTGAAATGCTCGCTATTGAAAACGATGCAGATGATGTACTTATATCTCAAGATGGAAATAATACAGATATTGAAATAATATGTGATCCAAAAAATGTATACACTCTTCAAGATACATTGAATGCTCAAGGGTATAATGCAAGTGCAAAAGTTTCTATGGTTGCAGAAAATATGGTAAAAGTTGAAACAGTAGAACATGCAAAAAAAATATTTACACTCATAGAAGCACTCGAAGACCATGATGATATCATTGCCGTGCATTCAAATGCAGATATAAGCAATGAAATTATGCAAGAAATACTTGCAGAGTAAATATATTTACAACTGTTCTGAAATAATTTTTGCCTGCAGTGCACACAATGAAATATGATACCCCCCACATAAACCATCGATATCTAAAACTTCTCCACCAATAAAAAGGTTGGAGATTTTTTTTGACTCTAATGTTGCTATATTTACATCTGCAAGAGAAACTCCACCTTTTGTTGTCCAACATGCCTGATACGGAAATAACGATGGTTTTGGCAAAGGAAATGCAGAAAATACGAGCACAAGATTTTTCAACTCTTGTTTCGTGATATCTGCAAAAAATAACTTTTCAACAGCAGTTTTTTCTATTAAAAATTTGGCCAATTTTTTTGATACAAATTGTGTAAAAAAAGAAAGAATACTATTTTTTCCATGTCGTAGATCTTGCAATTTTTTTGTAAGTGTTTTTTCTGTATACGCTGGAACAAAATTCAAAAATACATCAGATTTTTTATCCCATAATGCAGAAAAATCTAAAATAGCAGGACCTGATAACCCCACATGCGTTATTAAAATATCATCGATGATTTCTGTATTTTTTTTTGTATTCACATTTTTTGCATATATTTTTCCTATAAAACTTTGCCCTGCAATTTCTGTAAAATTAAGCCCTACCATTTCTTCTTTTGAAAATCGAAAGGGTGAAAGCGATGGCGAAGTTTTTTGAATAGTATGCCCAAATTGTTCGAGCAAACTATATGTTTTTTGTTTATTTAATTGCGAATGAGTAGATTTTTTATCTTCCATTTGCAACATTCCTCCTGTTGTAATAACAAGAGTATCAAAAATTTTATCATCTACAATAAATGCATTATCTTCAGTTGTTTTAACACTCTCTATTTCTGTATTTACATGAATAAAAATATTTTTTATTGTTTCAAGCCTCTCTTGTAATTTTTCAACATCTTCTCGTGCATTTTCCGATTTCAGCATAGCCCTATTTTTTTCCCAAAAATACTCTATTTGCAGTTCTTCAAAAAGATGCATCACTGAAAATTGCTGAACAGAGTGTATAATTTCTGATTTTTCAAAAAATTGAGATTTAAAAAAATGTTCTTTTTTTCTACTATTACTCGAAAAAAAAGTATCTGGATTCAAAATTTTATTTGAAATATTCATTCTTCCTCCTCCTGTCAATTTTAATTTCTTTCCCAATTTTTTATTTTTCTCGAAAATATGAATCTCTATTTCTCTACCCTTTAATTCTGTTTTATATTTTTTTGCAAGAAAAAGTGCTGTAAAAATTCCAGCAGGACCCGCGCCAATAATTCCTATTTTTTTAAATATATTGTCCATCTTTAAAAAATACAACTTCTTCTTTTATTTCTCCAGTATTTTTATCCAGATTGCATGCACTTATTTTAAATGCTGTTGCAAAAATATCCATGTGATATCGTTGCACTACTTCTTTTCCAAATTTCGATCTATAAATAGCATGTTTTTTTCCAAGTGAAATATGAAACCCTGCTTGTCGTTCAAACACAGAAACAAAACTTAATGGATTTTCCATTGAAATAAAAGGATTTAACCCAAATCCTGCTTCTCGAATCATTACTTCTGGATTTCCCTCTTCATCTGTTTCCGATTCTAAAATTCGAGTAATTAAATTATCAATAAACTCTTGCGGAGCGTTATCGTCCCATTTTGTAAGAATTCCATTTTCAATTGTTACAGAAAATGGTTCACATTGCACAATTTTAAATTCTGCATTTGGATAACAGCAAATATTAAGTTTTCCATTCACACTTTTTAAATCTTTGCTTTCCGAAAAAATTTCTCCACAAATAGAACTTCCTCCCCTATTTTTTTGCTGATAAAATCTTCCATCATTAATTTTTGCTTCCTCCATATCTGGAAAAGTTAATATATCTGGATCTGTTATATCTCCAGAATAAATTTTTATTTCATCATAATTCTCCATGAGCTCTTTGATTTTTCCACCGATTTTTGCATATTCTTCAGACATATATGTTAATGCACGCAACCATGTTTGCTCTTCTTCTGGACCATAATAGGAAAGATGAGAATGTTCCATACATCCCATATTTTTATTAAACAAATGAAGACGAATACGAAATTTATCCATTCGAAAACTTGTTGATTGAATCAATATTACAGAAGACTGCTCTGGTAAATTTGAAAGCATTTCTACCAATTCAGCATTGTCCTCAGGGGTATACTCACGAATAAGTGTTTTTTCTGGATTTCTGTCCTTTAATACATCTTTATGCGCCTGTGTCATAATTCGTGAAAGCGGAGAATCTAAGTCGTATAACACAACTAAATACTCATCTTTCACACCAAGTTGTTTAAAAATAGAATCTGAAACAATTTGGTTAATTTCATCTTTTGTAAGTTTTTTTCGAGAAATATTTGTCATAGAATATATGCTAAAAGGTAAATAAATTTTTTAATGAAGTATTATTTTTTGAATATCTGAATAAAAATGTACAGAATCAAACCAATTTTGAAGAATTATAGCAGCTGCAACGGAATCTTTCGAGTTCTTTTGCTTTTTCATTTTCACGCCCATTTGCGTAAGTGATGCTTCCGCAATTTGCGTGGTAAATCGTTCATCAAATACAAAAACCGGTAATCCAAGAGTTTCTTTTATATTTTCTTTTTCTCGCAGTGTCTTTTCCCTATGAGTATTCGTATATTGTTTTTTACCAGAATATTGTGCAGACCTTGTATCTTCTAAATTTTCCGAACTTTTCGGATCTCCAACTACAATTGCACATACATTTTCTTCTCTAATTATTGTTTGCAATCCTCGTAAATAGTCTTCAAATTTCAGCTGTTCTCGTGGAAATGCTAATTTTACATCAGTATCTCCAATTGCAACTCCAACTCGAGCAAAGCCAATATCAAGTGCCAAAATCTTCATACGCTCTCGTTAAGTATATTTTATATCTATTTTTATTATACTTAATTTTCATATTTTATTATACTAAAAATATCTATAAACCTCTCTTTATTCTTTTTAAGATAGCATTCATATGGCAAGCACTTTTGAAATTTTCACAGTAAACACAGTAGAACAAGAAACGACACTTCGAACCATTTCTACTCCAGTTATAAAACTTGATAAAACACACAAAAAATTAATAGAAAAAATGAAAAAAACATTAGCAAAAGAAGAAACTGGTGTAGGCCTTGCAGCTCCGCAAGTTGGAAAAAATATTCGAATTATTTTAGCAGTACTTGGAAAAAAAACAACAGTTTTAATAAATCCTGAAATTCTTACCCATTCAAAAACAAGTAATCTAGACGATGAAGGATGTTTATCTATCCCACAACAATTTGGAAAAGTTGAACGATGGAATAAAATTGAATTAAAATTTTATGATGAGAAATTTACCCCAAAAACACGAACATTAAGTGATTTTGATGCGAGAGTTATTCAACATGAAATTGACCATCTCGATGGTATTTTATTTACAGATAAAGTAATTGGAGAAATAGATACACTTCCGCAAGATTAAACATATTTTTTCTCTCCCCCTGCAATGAAACACTTTTCAGAACTTATTTCTACTTTTTTAAAAAAACAAGGACTCAGCACAGAAGGATATGCCTCTTTAATTTTAGATACAACAAAAACAATACTTTCTGATCATTTTGGAGATGAAGTATTTCTATTTTGCAGTGTAAAAAAATACAAACAAAAAAAGATATTTATTTCTACTTCATCATCAAGCTGGAAACAAACTCTTCATTCACATGCACCCTCTTTCTTGCTTTTACTGCAAAGTGAATTTCCAAATGAAAAAATAGAAGAACTTATTATTTATTAAGTTCTTCTATTTTTACTTACTTCTCTCTTTACTTACTTCTCTCTTTATTACTATTACTATTTTTCTGCATCTATTATTTTATTCACAGCATATTGTTGACCAATACTAAACAGTGTAGATACGAACCAATACACTCCAACTGCAAGCGGAAGAAACAGAGTAAAGAAGAAAATCATAACAGGTAAAACATACATAAATACTCCACTCATTTTTTGCATTTCATTTTGCATGTCTCCTAGAATACCCTCTGGTTTTTTATAATTTTTATTCCTTTTCTTTTCTTCATTCGATTTTTTTATTTTTGCAAATGATAACTTCATTGCAAAAAACTGAGCAATAGCCACAACAACTGGTAACCAAATTGCTTGAATATATTGCAATGGAGTTTGTAATAATTCTAAAAATCCATAAAAATTATATGAAATATCAGCATAGTTAAAATCTGAAAACCATGTATTTTCATATAAGAAAAATGATTGATATTCAGAAAGCCCATCTTGAATAACATAATATAATGCAATCAATACTGGAAATTGAATAAGCATAGGAAGAATAGAAGCAAATGGATTCACCTTATGTTTTTTCCATAATTCCATTGTTTGCATTGCAATAACTTGCTGATTTCCTGCATTTCTTTGTTTAATTTTTTCTAATTCTGGTTGTAATTTTTGCATTACTCGCTGTGCCTTCATTCCTTTTTGTGTTGGAATAAACAGAAGTAATTTAATAAACAGTGTTAATAAAATTATTGTCCACCCAAGATTTTTTGATGTGATATCTAAAAATCCAATAAATAAATTATATACCGGTTTCCAAAAAAAGGTTCTCCAAATTGTCTTAAATATACCAGCTTCTTCCACAAGAATGGTCTCTTGAAAATGCTTATCTTTTCCAGAAAGGGTTACATCGAGTGTAATATCATACCTCCCCTCTGCATTAAAAAAATCTTTATTTACTTGTGGATACTCTAACATAAGCGTTTCTCCCGCATGCAACACTGTATTCTCAGGAGTAGTAGAAACATGTAAAAATAGCTCTTCCCCATTATAATTTTTTTTAATTTTTACTTTTTCTGGCGGAGTTCCCGCACCTAAATCAATAGCAGACTCTGTATTATTTGTAAGCTGAACACGCACCAAATCTCCAAGAGTATATTCATCTTCCAGAGCTGATATTTGAATATCCGGTCTATTTTGTGCTGTTTCTTCTGCCGGTGGAAAGAAGAAAATTAAGAGAAGATAGGTTCCAAAAAAAATTATCAAAAATCGCATTATTTTATCCATAGAAAATTAAGAAAATTAAATATTTACATGCAGTATACACCCATAGTGTCATAAAAATATAGATTTTCAAAGAAGGAAATCTATACCACTCTCTTTTTTACAAAATATATCGTTGTTTTAAAAATTTCCAAAACAATACTCCTAAAATAATAGAAAGTATAAATACAGCAAAAATAACAAACCAAAAAGCAAAAACCGATGATTCAAAAGAATTTTGTAAATTCATTCCAAAAAAACCTGCCACCAGCGTTCCAAATGATAAAATAAACATTGCGACACTCACCAATAAATCTACCTGTATAACCGAGTTTCGAATTGTTGCCATTTTTAAGGTTACAATTTCCTGAGTATCATCAATATGCTCTTTTTCTTTATGTATATCATGTGAAATTTCTATTACCTGTTCCAAAATATTATCCATAATCGATTCTAAATCATCTTCTTCAAAATCTGTACTCCCTAAAACAAGATCATCAATAGACTCATCATCATTTAAAAACTCTGTAAGTGTATCCTGCAATTCTTGTATTATTTTTTCTATTGATAAAATCTCCTTTTTCATCAGTAACAATTTTTCAAAATTTGCCTGAGTTGGAGACTTTGACACCTCTGATAACACCTTTGCAAGACGAGATTCAAATGAGAGAAAATGTTTTTGTGTTTTTGCTAAAACGAACTCAAACGAAGCCTCAAGAATCATAAATTCAAATGGAATATGTTTATCTTCAAGCTTTTTATTTTTCAACTTATCCTGAAGATACATTGAAAATATCAATTCTTTATTATCATCATTTAATACCACAAAATATGCACTTTTTTTCCCTATACATAATTTAATTCTTCCTAAATTCACAATAAGCCCATCTCCTCGAATAGAAACAGTATACAACTGTTTTCGAGGAAGAAAAATAGGACGAAAGTCTCGCGTATGCATATCAAATTCAACTGCTAATGATTTCTTTGAAATATCAAGTAACTCAATTTCAGCATTTGGAACAATCTTAAACATTTTCATCACAATACTATAAAGGATTTTTACACCAATAAATGTATCATATTTACAAATAATCTTCAAAGCTTGGCAACTGTTTTCGTAAATTTTTCAACCCCCTTGACTGTAAAATTCGTACAGCAGTTTCTGATTTATCCATAATTTCTGCAATTTCACTATTTTCAAGCTGAGAAAAATATTTCAAAATCAACGACTGACTTTGTGTATAAGCAATAGAGTTTAAGGCTTTTTGCAATTCAATTTTTAAAAAATCATTTTCCACTTTATTAAACTCGGCCTTTGAAACCTTATCTTCAATAAGAATATCTTCTTTTAATTCAAGGGTATCTTTATTTTTTCTAAAAAAATCTATTATTTTATTTTGTGCAATTCGAAATACCCAAGACTTAAACTTTACACCAGAATTTTTTGAATAGGTATCTAATTTATTCCACACTGTCAAAAAAACATCACTTGTAATATCTTCTGCTAATTCTTTTGTTGGAAGTCGAAAAAAACAAAATTTATATACAGGCTCTAGTAATTCATCATACAGCAAAGAAAACGCTTCAATGTCTTCTTTTTGCGCTTTTATCACCAATCCATCGATGTATAAATCTCCATCTACTTGACTCATAATTTTTTATTATATGAATATATAATATCAAAAATAATTATTTTATAAATACGAATAGATCATAATTATACTGTTTATTTTTTATTTTAGTGCTTAATACAATAGAATACAAACCTTCTTTTAAAGAAATAGATCTCTTATTTTTTATGTTTTCTGAACAATTCGAAACAATTCTACCGCATGATTTTCCATTTTTTCTACTACTACTTCCGCCGTCTCAAATTCAATAATCTCCCCTTTTCTTGGAAATCGTCCTAATTTTTCCAAGACAAAATATGACAAGTTTTTTTCTGCATCTTCATCTTTTTCATATAAAACAATTCCAGTCTCCTCTTCTATCTCCTCAAGCATCATTCGTGGAGAAACCTTCCAAACTCCTTCTTTTACCGCTTCAGTCTCTTCATTCTCATTATAATCTGTTTCATCTCTAATTTCTCCAAAAATTTCTTCAAAAATATCCTCCATAGTAATTAACCCAGCAGTTCCTCCATGCTCATCTAAAACAATGGCAATATGCACTTGCTGTCGCTGAAAATCTTCAAATAAATCTGAAATATTTTTTGTAATAGGAACAAAATATGGTGTTCGTAATTCCAAATTTTTTATTAATTTATCCTGCCCATATTCCTCTGATGCAGCCCAAACATCTCTCAATGTAAGTATTTTTATAATTTTATCAATACTTTCATCATACACAGGGATTCGAGAATGAGGACTTTCTCTAAATAAATCTTTTGCATACTGCAAAGTTGAATCACTAGACAAACCATTAATTTTTGTTCGTGAAGTCATTACATCAGAAACCAATGTATCTGAAAAGTCTAATAAATTTTTAATTCGTGTTTTTTCTTTTGCTGTAATTTCCCCATGCTCTTCACTCATAGATACCATAGCCAATACTTCTGCTTCCGAAATTCCACTATCTACCACCTCCGATGTAAAAAGATCAGACAATTTTTCAAAAAACCATACCAATGGTGCCAAGACTTTTGTTAAAAAATATAACAACGGAGATACATACAACGAAAAAGATTCATTATAAGCAACTGCAAAACTTTTTGGCAAAATCTCTCCAAAAAATAAAATTAAAAAAGTAAGAACAAATGTCGAAATTCCCATCGCTAAATCGGCATGCACAGTCTCTCCATAATTTGCTGTAACCCAAAGCGTTCCCAATGTTGGAATTAAAATATTTACAGTATTACTTCCCAATAAAATCGTAATAATAACCTGTTTTTGATTCTTTTTTAACGCATCTAAGTAATTTACAAATCGTACTTTTTTTTCTATCAATGCCCGTACTTTTGACTCTGACAATGATAAAATAGCACTTTCTGCCCCAGACAACACAGCAGAAATCAATACAAGCAACGCTATCACAAAAAACACCCCTGAACCTTCCATTTTTTTATAAATTAAATATACTATTTTTTCTCTTATTATTTTCTCAGCACTCTCTTCACTGTATTCAAATATTTTGAATATTTCTTCTCATATTTTATGACTCCTATTTTTTACACTCTCTTCTTTTTCGCCGTTCTTCTGCCTTTATAATACGGTTTTTATCTTCAATATAATACCGAAGAGACATACCACAATACACAAGAAAACAAATAAAATGCAGAGACCATAACACAATAGCCGTTATATCAGAAAATCCATTATCCATTCCTATCCACAACAAAAATAAAGCAATAAATGCCAATACACTAAACACTGTTTTTCGTTTTCCTGCATGTTTTTTTAGAAGTTTTGAAGCAAACTTATCAATCAAGAAAGGAGAAAGAAAGACAAATAAAAGAACAAAAAGTGTGTAATAAAGCGTTATATCTTCAAATATCATAATGTATAAAATAAATATATAAACTACTCACAACTGCCACCACAAAAAACATTTTTATTTTTTTCATGCTGATTGTTAGTAATAGCATAATGAATTTTTTTACTTTTGTCATGAAGATAAAACAAATACTCCGTATCTGATGGATTTACCGCTGCCTTCAACGATGCTTCCCCTGGATTTGCAATTGCATGCGGAGGCAACCCTTTATATATTCGCGTATTAAACTCATTATCTTCAGAAAGCTCAGAACGCGTAAGCGCCGAAGAATCCTTTTGTAATGCGTATCGAATAGTTGCATCTGCACCCAATGGAATGCTTTTTTCTATTCTATTCCACAAAATACCAGAAATCATATTAGACTCTTCTCCAGAATGCGAACTTGACTCTTTTTCAATAATAGATGCCATTACAACAATCTCATGCAAACTTTTCCCATTTTTTCCTTCCATAATATCTAATTTTTGTGCACGAGATTCAAATGCTTGTAGCATTTTATTTGCAAAAATTTGCGGAGTTAACCCCTCCTCTTTCACCTTATATGTTGCAGGAAAAAAATACCCTTCAAGATATTCTCGCTTACTCAATACCGTAAAATTTGCAATAAAATCAAAATCAGAAAAGTTACATGTCTTCAATACACATTGTAAAAAATCACCTTCTTCAAAAACACCCTTTTGTGCCAATCGTGCATCTATTTCAGAAAGTGTTAATCCCTCTGGAATTAAAATTTTCATAAATTCTGGTTTTGTTGTAAGAATATGTGCAATTTGAGACAAGCTCATAGCAGTATTCAATTCATATTTTCCAGAATATAAATTCGCATCTAAATTATTTTCTGTTATGTATCGCAAAAAATATCGAGAAGAAGAAATCATCTGTTGATCTTCCAATTGATCTGCAACTTGAGACGGGGTATCACCTAAAGAAATAACAAATTCTACTGCTTTATTTTCTCCCGTTTCATCTAAAATACTTGTATCTATTGCACTTTTATACATAGAACCATCATATAAAAAATATCCTCCGATACATACAACTCCCCAAACAAACAATTTCCACCATTGTTTTTTTTCTGGAGCAGAATGAGACATTTTCGACGATTGAAATTGAGATTTACGCATAATACTTTTTTTTAAATACATACAAAAAAATCACTATTGCTAGTGATTTTTTATTACTACCTTATTTGGTAGCCCGTAGCAGACTCGAACTGCTGTTACCAGGATGAAAACCTGACGTCCTAACCCCTAGACGAACGGGCCATAGATGGTGGGAAGGGAGGGATTCGAACCCTCGGCCAAGGGCTTAAAAGGCCCCTGCTCTACCACTGAGCTACCTTCCCAAAAACATTTTCAATCATTTTTTGAAGCTTGTTTTCAGTAGCTGACAAATTCTATTATATTTTTTTTTCCTATGCAAGACTTTTTTTCTTTGATATAATTAAATGAAGTATTTTTTTCTCACTTCATAAAAGTTTTATAAAATATTATTTACATACAATGGAAACATATTCATCTGGAGGAAGTAGAAGAAAGCGATATATTTCAAAATCAGAAATTGAAAAATTGAAAAAAGGCGGAATTAAAGCACAAAAAATAAAAAAAGAAGCCGATGCAATACATAGAAATACAGAAATTCCAAATGCAGAAAAAATGCTCGCAGAAAAAATTAATACTGTTTTTCAGTCAAATTTAGAAACTACAAACACCACAACAAGAAAAAAAGACAAGCGAAAAGGATTCGAAAAATTTTTACACTTCATAAAAAAAATTTTCTTTCAACCACAAAAATAACAATAACACCCAAACAAATACGTACATAAAATATAATTATATAAAAATATGACACCTCCTAATACACCAAAAGAGAAAGTGCAAATCCCTCAAATCAGTAAAGCAGAAACAAAAAAGCAAACAACACATGAAATACATGAAAAATTAAACACTATAAAAGAAAAAACACTACCAACAGTAGAGAGAGCCGTAAAGACAACACAACTTACAGAAGAAACAAATAAAATACTCAAAGAAACAAAAGAAAAACAAGAAACACAAAAAACACTTAACGAAATAGAAGAACAAAAAGAAGTAAAAAATAAGCTCGATAAAACAATAATACAAACAGCAATAACCGATATAAAACAAGAAAAGCCTATTCTTACGCCATCGATTTCTGCATATGCAAAAACACTGCTTGCTCAATATTCTTCAAAAGCAGAGAAAATTCCAATGACTACAGATGTAAAGAGTATGACTGAACAGGTAATGAGTACAGTAAATCTAACAGAAACGAATCAAGATGCAGAAACGAATCAAGATGCAGAAAATATGCTAAAGATTATAGAATTATATATAAAACAAGAAATACAAACAAAAGTCACACAAATACAAACAACCTCTCCCGAACAATCTGTAGAAAAACTTGCTTCAATAAAAATTACAATAGGAAATACTGGAGAAATAAAATTTCTCTCATCAGAAGAGTCAAAAGAACAAGAAACAGAAAACACAAAACATACCACAGAATGGCTTATAAACGATAAAGAATTTGCAAAAAGCCTAGAAGAAAGCTCTGGAAATCAAAAAGACTACCAAAAAACAATCAAAGAACATATATCAAAAAGCCCATTTCTTCAATTTTTTGATGACATGCTAGAAGGACTTCTATCTGCTCTCCTTGGAAGTAATTCGTTTTTAGGAGGATTATTACGATCGTGGACAGGGGTTCCAAATCCCAAAAAACAACTTACTCCTTTAGCAACTCTTACAGACACAGAAAGAAATGAACTTTTAACGCGAACAACCCAACATAAAAAACAAGTTGATTCCTACTTTGGAACTGAAACAAATAACGAAAACTACAAGAGTGCGAACAATACAGATAAAATATCAACAATGCTCTCAAAAGGATTCGGAGTAACACCAACACAAATACAAAAACAACCTACTCTTCAAAAACAAACACACTCTCTGCATTCCATCGTTATTCAACCGAACGATAAAAATCAGTTCATTGACATTTATTCATTTTTACAATCACCACATCCAAATGAAGGAAAACATGTCGTAAACAAAATTCAAGAAAATATCAACATTGGTAGTACTTCTGAAATTGCAAATCAAGCATTAGGACTTATGAAAACAACGCAAGAACAGTCTCAATCAGGAGTTGGAAAACTTGTTTCTGCACTCATTTCACCAAAAAATGAAAATATTGAAATGGGGCAACCCGAATACTCAAGCATAAAAGAAGAGTATGACTTCCCTATTGGTACCACAATACAAACAACCAAAAATGGAGAAATTGTTGTTTCATGGAAAGAAAGCAATAAAAAGAAAGAAGAAAGTAACGAAACAAATGAAACAAACGAAACGAAATAATTAACAGAGAAAGATACCCAATATGAAATAAAAAAGAGTAAAAATAAAACTTTTATAAATACAATACTTTAACCCCATAAAAACATGAAAATACATTTTTCAGGAGCAACACACGAAGTAACAGGATCAAAACATTTACTCGAAATAAATGGTAAATTTATATTACTTGATTGCGGACTTTTTCAAGGAAAACGAAAAGAAGCTGATAGAAAAAATAGAAATTTAAATTTTGACCCATCAACACTCGATGCAGTAATCGTATCTCATTCACACCTGGACCATTGCGGAAACCTCCCATATTTAACAAAACATGGATACACAGGGAAAATATTTATGACACATCAAAGCTCTGATATAATCCCTATTATGCTACAAGATTCTGCATTTATTCAAGAACTTGATGCAAAACATATAAAAAAACATGTAAGAAACCATGATGCGTCTATCCCCCTTTCTCCTTTATACACAGTAAAAGATATTCCAGCTGTTGTAGAAAAAATTGTTGGAAAACAATACGAAGAAAAATTTGAAATTTTACCAGATATTTTTGTTCAATTTTATCCTGCAGGGCATATTTTAGGATCAGCTGTAGTAGAAATAAGTTGGAAAGAAGAAGGAAAAGAAAAAATTCTTGTATTTACAGGAGACTTAGGACGACCAGAAAAAAATATGCTTCTCGACGCAAAAAGCCCACCAAAAGCAGATTTTTTAATTACAGAATCTACCTACGGAAATAGACTTCATGAAACACAAACTCTTTCAAAAGAAAAATTGGCAAAAATAATTAACCACAGTATAGAGAAGAATGGAAAAATTTTAATTCCAGCATTTTCGTTACAACGAACACAAGAAATTATTTACGATTTACATTTACTACAAGAAGAAGGGAAAATTCCCAATATACCCGTATTTGTAGATTCTCCTCTTGCGATTAAAGTGACACAAATTTATAAAAAATACCGATACGCTTTTGATGAAGAAACAAAGCGAGATTTCTTTTCAAGAGGTGAAGTTCCTTTAGAATCAAAATATATTAAATATACTCCAGATGTTGCAGATTCTAAAAAAATAAAAGATTTTAAAGGATCTTGTATTATTGTTGCAGCGAGTGGAATGTGTGAAGGTGGTCGAATTCGACATCATTTAATGAATGAAATTTCTAAACCAGAAAATACAATTTTATTTGTAGGGTATCAAGCAGCATATACACTTGGACGACGAATTTTAGAAAAACGACCAGCTATTAAAATTTTCAATCAATATTTTCCTGTAAAAGCAAAAATTGAAAAAATTAATGGATACTCTGGACATGCTGATTATCAAGAAATTTTAGATTTCATTTTCCCAATCAAAGGAATTAAACGAATTTTTATTGTTCATGGAGAAACTGAACAAAGTTATTCTTTTGCTGGAAAACTGCGAAAAATTGGACAAGCTGAACATAAAAATTGGATTATTGATGTTCCCGAATCTGGAGAAGTAATTACACCAGAAACATGTATTGGTGGCGTATGTAGCTATAAATAAAAATATTTTATAAAAAAATCAACCTATTTTTACAAAAAACTTCAAGAAACATTTATTGCT
>CAMZKZ010000015.1 GCA_947311645.1 uncultured Candidatus Altimarinota bacterium
AAGAAGCTTTAATGAAGGCTATTAAGAAAGAGAAAAAAAAAGAACTCGATAATAAAGTTAACTCTCTGCTTATACCAGAAAAGATGAATAATGAGATTTTTAAATTGAATGAGAAAATAACGATAGGCCAGATACTAAAGAATCTATCAGATATAAATAAGAATTTAAAAAAATTTGGTGTAGAGTTTAGAAGCGATGGAGATACATTAACAATTAATGGTAATATTTTATTAGAAGGGCATGGCCACATGGACTCTGTGGATGTGACTTTATCTGGAAGCAATGGAACTCAATCGTTCGAATTTCAAGAAAAGGATGGTAAGCTTACTATTATTTCACATAATATGGATGGTAGTGAAGATAAACTTGTTGCTACGCTAGAATCAAAAGAAATACAAACTACAACGAAAAGTAAAACAGATGTTCCTCATATCGCTGCAAGTATTTTAGATTTATTTGGGGGGGAATATACACTTGAAAATCAAAATAGTGACTTAGCAAAAAATCTTCCACAATTGCAAGAAGATTTAAAACACTTGAGAGATGTAATGAAGAGTAAAAAACAAATGGGGGGAGTTAATGAAATAAATAAATTTTTGAAAGAAGAAGGAGTTAGTATCAAATTAGAGTCTATTGGCGAAAAAGACATTGCGGTGGCAAGTGTTCTTACATTGAAAGGAGATTGGGCAACGTCTCATCACCCAGCGAATAGGGATATAGCCCTTAAGAATGGTAAAGAAGTCCCAGGTGTCGATTTAAAGAATATTAAAAGTTATGAGATTGGATTGGCTAATCCTGTTGTGCAATTAGATGTTCAAGGAAACTCCAACCGAAAAGTATACATTACAAAAATGGCTTCAGTTCCTAGTGAATTAGGAGGTTTAAATGCACTTACTCGAAAATGGACAAAATTAATAGAAAAGACAAGTCCTACAACTCAAAATGCACATATTCCTCAATTTGATTTTAAAGAAAGCGGAGATATAAAAGAATTACTTGGAGCAAAAGTTGAAGGAGGAATTATTGCTCAAGCAAAATATGAAAATTCTGTAAAATTTAATAAGAAAGGGTTTACTGCAAAAGCAGCTGGTGCTGGATCAACTTTCAGAAGCCTTTCTATGTACGGAGAAGATCCTATTAAAGTGGATGGTCCATTTGTCATGTGGGTAGTTGAAAATGGAGTACCTGCATTTTCTGCTCATATTTCAGAGGAAAATATGAACGAACCAACATACATATAATATAAAAACCTTCTCTTTATCGAGAAGGTTTTTTTTATTATACTGTGTATAAAATTTTACTCGTTATATTATGTCAAAAATTTGGAAAAAAACCGAAGCTATTACTCTTCACCCTGCAATAGAAAAATATACCGTTGCAGGAGACTATATTTTAGATATGACTATTTTTCCTTTTGATGTACAGGCATCAAAAGCACATGCCAATATGCTTCAGTCAATAAATGTTTTAACACAACAAGAAAATATAGATTTGCAACATGCTTTAGACGAAATTTTAGAATTATATAAAAAAAATAAAATTGTTATTACACAAGCAGACGAAGATTGTCATAGTGTAATCGAGCAAATGTTAACAGAAAAATGTGGAGATGCTGGAAAAAAAATTCATACAGGAAGAAGTAGGAATGATCAAGTTTTAACAGCCGTTCGCTTATATTCGCGAGATGCTTTAGAAAAAATTATTGCCGAAGCAGAAAAATTACAAAACTTATTTTTAGAAAAAACGCACGAATATAAAAATATTCCGTTTCCAGGATATACGCATACGCAACAAGCAATGCTTTCTTCTTTGGGACATTACTTTTCTGCATTTGCCGAAAATCTACAAAACGATATAGAATTTGCAAAACTCGTAAACACTCTTACAAACCAAAATCCGTTGGGTTCTGCTGCAGGATACGGTGTATCGTTTCCTTTGGATAGAGACATGACAACACAAGAATTGGGATTTGCAAAAACACAAATAAATTCTTTGTATTGCCAGCAATCACGAGGAAAATTTGAATCGATGCTTTTGGAAGCATGTGCACAAATAATGCTTACACTTGGAAAATATGCCCAAGATATGATTTTATTTACGAGTCAAGAATTTGCCTTTTTTTCAGCAGATAATTCAGTTGTTACAGGGTCTTCGATAATGCCACAAAAAAGAAATTTAGATGGATTAGAAATTATGAGAGGATTTGTTTCTAGTGTTATTGCAAAACAATTAGAGAGTAAAGACATGAGTAAAAATTTAATTTCTGGATACCATAGAGATTTACAACTGCTGAAAAAACCACTGATTGAAAGTATAGATATTACTCTTGATTCACTGGAAATAGCAGGAATTTATCTTGAAAATTTAACACCAAATCAAAAAGAAATAGAATCAAAAATCACTAAAGAAATGTTTTTGGCAGATATTGCAAATGATATGGTCGCAGAAGAAAACATGCCATTTCGAGAAGCATATGCAAAAGCATTTGAAAGATTAGACGAATATACTGTTGATTTTCAAAAAAATATTGCAGAAAAAAAATCGTTGGGAAGTGCTGGAAACTTAGGAATATAGGTTTATTGTGCTACAAAGCTTGTTGCACCAAGCCATGCTAAATCAAATAATCGAGTATATTATTCTTCTCTATTTTAAATGATAAAAATACTTATAAGTTCTACTCTCATTCTTTTCGCACTCGTGTTGCATGCATATGATATTGTAATGCTTCCATCTGGTTTGTATTTAGATGAAGCTTCAATAGGGCTTAATGCAGCAAATATTGCACTGCAGGGAGTAGATGAATACGGGAAAAGTTTTCCATTGTATTTTGAAGCATTTGGTGAGTGGAAAAATCCTCTCTATATTTATGCATCGGCAGGAATTATGAACATTTTTGGAATTTCGGATTTCACTCTTCGTCTTACGAGTGTGTTCTTTTTTGGAATATTTTTATTGGGTATATATTTATTTATTTCAGAAATTTTTAAAAAGAGAAAATATGGTACATATGTACTGTATTTTGCACTGATTTCTGCAAGTCTTATGCCATGGTTTTTTACACTCTCGCGTGTTGCATTTGAAGTTATTTCGCAAATTTCTATGGGAATATTTGTACTCTATTTTTTGTACAAATATTATGTTTCTGTAATAGATCAGGAAAATAAGTATTCTCAATCTTTTTACGCTTCTTCTCATATATTTGGAATAGTATCTGGAATAAGTTTGGGGTTGTTTTTGTATTCGTATTCAACTTCAAAATTAATAGCTTTTGGTATTCTATTCGCATTATTTATTAGTTTTTTTGAAAAAAAATATTGGAAAAAACACACTATAGTATTGGGGAGTTTTCTGCTTTTTGTTTTGCCATATTTATATTTTTCATATATGCATTCTGGTGCATTAAGTGTAAGGTTTGAAGCTTTAACATATATTTATGATTCGAATATTTCTATTGGAGAAAAAATAAGTATTTTTTTAAAAAACTATTGTTCGAGTTATGATATTTCAAGTTTTTTATTATTTGAAGGAGATAAAAATGTACGACATTCCACTGGATTTATGGGGCAAATATTGTTTGTTCCATTTGTTTTATTTATTATTGGAATGTATAAAATATTTTCTGATGTGTTTACTACAGAAATAAAAAGTATACAAAAGAGAGAATATCTCGAAAATAAAAAATATAAAGTATTTTTACTGCTGTTATTATTAGGTGCTCCAATTCCTGCAAGTCTTACAGTAGATATACATCATTCTCTTCGATTATTATTTTTTGGATTTCTCATCTTTATATTTTCGCTGTATGGTGCAGCATCTCTGTTTCAAAAGTATAGTGCAACACTAAAAAATAGTACGATATTTTTGCTTTTATTACTGCCAACACTCTTTCAGTCCTATTTTTATTATAGTGATTATTTTGCTGATTATTTTGGAAGTTATTCTGGATATGCAAAACGATCGATACAGTGGTTTGATGGAGATAGATTTGATGCACATACTCAATTCTCTGTTTCATTATCGGGAGCTACAGTAGTTTTTGAAAATCCAAATGACCCATTTTATGCAAATGTAGAATTTGAGAATATAAAAAGACACCAACCTCCAATTATTATGACAAAAAATCATTCTTTGCTTGTTTCTGCTTCATGTATTATTGTTCCACGAAAAAATATTCCAGAATTTACGAAAAGATATGAAAATTATACGCCAGATTTTGCAACAACATTATTTACAACATATTGTGATAAATAAGAGTTTTTGTTATTCTCTTTATAAAAATTTATACGAATAATTATGCTTGATAAAGTACGAAAAATAATTGCAGAATATGCTGCATTAGAAGCGGAGTTTTTAAATCCTGAGGTGTTATCAGATTTAGATAAAATGAAAGAACTGGGAAAGAAAAAATCGAAAATAGAAGATACAGCAATGATGTCGAAACGATTTTTAGAACTTACAGAGGGGATTGCAGAAAATAAAGAAAGTTTACAAGATTCTGAGGTTTTTGATGACCCAGAAATGAAAGAAATGATTCAAGAAGAAGTGCGAGAGGCAGAAGAAGAATTAGCAATTTTAGAAAAAAAACTTATAGATGATTTAACACCAAAAGATCCAAATGATCCAAAAGATATTATTTTAGAAATTCGTTCTGGAGCAGGTGGAGATGAAGCAGCTATTTTTGCGGGAGATTTAATGCGAGCATATTTTAGGTATGCAGAAAATAATGATTTTGAAATAAATATTTTAAATAAAAATGATAGTTCAAATGGAGGATTATCAGAATTGGTTGCAACTATTTCTGGAAAAAATGTGTATAAAAAATTTAAATATGAAAGTGGGGTTCATCGAGTGCAAAGAATTCCAAAAACAGAAAGTCAGGGGCGAATTCATACTTCTACGGTAACTGTTGCAGTGGTTCCAGAAGTAGATGAAGCAGAAGCAATTGAAGTAAAAAAAGGAGATGTGCGAATAGATACATATAGAGCTTCTGGGTCTGGGGGGCAACATGTAAATAAAACAGAATCGGCGGTACGATTAACACATATCGAAACGGGTCTTGTGGTAACATGTCAAGACCAAGCCTCTCAGCATAAAAATAAAGATCAAGCATTTAAAGTATTGGCAGCACGGTTAGCAGAAAAAAAACGAGAAAAAGAAATTGCAGAAAACTCTGAAATGCGAGTCAAACAAATTGGAACAGGGGATAGATCAGAAAAAATTAGAACATATAATTATCCTCAAGATAGAATTACGGATCATCGAATAAAACAAAATTTCCCAAATATTCCCGCCGTTATGGATGGAGAGTTAGATGGGATTATTGAAGCGTGTGCGCTTGCTACAGATGCATTACAGGGGTAGTGTACAGATATCTCTGTACACTGCATTTTATTATTATTGTAATTTTCGCAATAACACTCTTGGTAATTGATTTTTCCATTTTCCATTATTTCCAGTGATAGTCATTTTTCCAATGGCAACTGGAAATTTTTTGTAAAGAAGCATTATTTCTGTTGTTTTTTTTGTTTCTTTTTTCTGTACATTTTCAAAATGTAAATTTTCTCCTGCATATACTTTTTTTACTTGTTCTTCGGTAATTTCTATAGTATTTTTTGTACAAATATTTCCAAATGCAGAGCAGAATTCGTATACAGTTTTCCATCCTTTTGTATGCAGTTCTCCAATTTTTACACCAATTCTATCTACTTTTATTTTTGAAACAAAGTGTTCTATTCCTTTTGGAAATGCCCACCATTCTTTTATTTTTTCTCCTCGTGTCCAGAGTTCAAAAGTTCGCGGAAGAGTGCATCCCCATTGTGTATGTAAAATATCGGTGATAGTTTTTTCTTGTTTTCGTGTTGCTTTCTGAAATGGAAATTTTTTTAGATTTTTCTCTATTTGTTTGGAATCTTGTGTGTTGAGAATATTTTGCATTACTGTTTGTTCTGTTTCTTGATTTTGATTTTTTCTGATTTTCGCAACAAAAAATCCTTCACTATCAAAAATTTGTGGCCATATTTGTAAATATCCTTCGTGTGTTATTGCTTTATCGGCGCCATCAAATAAATTTTCTAAGGAAATAATTTCCACTTGATTTGGAAAAGTTTCTCGTAAGTAATTTACAACATCACGGTTTTCTGCATCTCCAAGTGTGCAGGTTGAATACACCAGTTCTCCTCCATTTTTTAATGCTGTAAATGCTGAAACAATAAGTTTTTTTTGGAGGTTTGCCATGGTTATTGCGTCATCAGGAGACCAGTTTTCCAGTGCTTTAAAATTTTTTCGCACAGTTCCTTCTCCTGTACATGGTGCATCGAGCAGTAAAAAATCAAAAGTATTTGGGAGCAAGTTGCATAAATTTTCTGCGTCGTAATGCGTGAGTAAGCTGTTGGAAACACCACATCGTTCAAGGTTTGAATACAGTGCTTTAAGGCGAGTTGATGAAAGTTCATTTGTAAGTAAGATTCCTTTTCCTTGCATTTTTTCTGCAATTTGTGTTGATTTTGATCCAGGGCTTGCGGCGAGATCACCAATGCACATTGTGCTAAAATCAGTATTTTCGTGTCCATGAAATAATGCTGTAACTGGCATCATAGAGCTTGCTTCTTGCAGGTATATTCCACCAAGTACATGAGGGATAGTTGTACCAATAGCAATTGATTTCGCTTCTTCTTTTCTGTCTATAAAATATCCATTATCGCACCACTGTACCGGTTCTATTATCCATTTTTGTTTTTTTGTTTCGTTTATAAATATTTCTTTTCCATTTGTTCCGCTATATTTTAATGTATTATATCGCAATGCTTTTCGCAGTGGTAATCCGCAGTAGGTAAAAAACTCTTCTATATCAATATTGTTAAAATCGTCACTCTTGGTTTTTGATAATGTTCTATAGTGTTCTTTAAAATTTTCTGGAAGCGTGAGTGACATATTAAAGAAAAAGAGTATAAATATGTTTTAGATATTTATACTCTACATTTTTTTAGATTTTTTTTCTAATCTATTCTGCTTTTTCTATGCTTTCTAAAAATGGGTCTACTGCTTCTGCTATTTTTGTAGAAGTAGGAAAAGGGTTTTGTGAAATAGATTTTGGGGTTGCTGTTTCTATTTCTGTTAAATATTCAACTTCTTCATCTTCGTCTGCTTTTGCAAGAAATTCTGCAAAATCATCATAATCTGTTTCTTCTTCTTGTTTTTCAATATATTTTTCTGGTTGTGGCATAGAAAAATATTCTTTATGTTTGGCGTATGGAATTTCTTCTTCAGAAAGAGGTCTAGCTTCTTTTTCAATATTTTCTCCAAATAAATTGGTATTTTCTTTTGTTTTTTGCTCTCTTTGTTCTCCTTCATTTTTTACTGTAGTGTCTCCTTTATTTTCTTTTGTTTGTGTGTCTAGTACTTCTTTTACTTCTTTTACTTCTTTTATTTCTTTTATTTCTTTGTTAGGTGTTTTATTATCAGATTGTTTTTTATTATTCTT
>CAMZKZ010000016.1 GCA_947311645.1 uncultured Candidatus Altimarinota bacterium
CTATTTGGACTGGCATTATATAAAAATTTATCTGAAACAAAATGATTGGTTACAAACGAAAAATCATCTGACAATGTTTCTGCTAATGTATTACTAGAAAATTCTAACAAAGATATTTTATTTTCTTTTAAAGAAGAAACTCATAAATTATTTCCAATAATCTATGACATTCATCTGCTACGCACTTGTTAGAAAATGGAGCAGATGTACACTATGTGCAGGAGTTTCTGGAACACAACAAAAAAACACCCATCTCTTTTCAGAAATAGGTATTGTAAGCGTAAAAATGGTGGGCCTGGCTGGAATTGAACCAGCGACAAAAAGATTATGAGTCTTCTGCTCTAACCCCTGAGCTACAGGCCCGAAAAGTTCAATTATGAACTGTAATAATATTATCTCAAAAAAATAATATTATTCACAGCCCATAATTGAAAAAAAATGTAATTTTTTAGAAATTATTTAGCTGCTTCTACACGAACAGTAAGTGCCGCATGAAACTCTGGAGAAAAAACAATTTCAACTCTATTATCTCCAAGATCTTTAATCTTTTTATCAATATGAATTTGATTTGCTTCAACTTCAACTTCAAAATCAGATTTAATTCGTTCTGCAATATCTGCTTCTGAAATAGAACCAAAAAGATGACCTTTTTCAGATGCTTTTCCAGAAAATAATAATGTTTTTCCAGAAAGCTTTACTACAGTTGCTTTTGCCCATTCTACAAATTCAGAAGAATCTTTTTCTACATTTGGAACAAATGCTTCTGCTTTCAGCTCTTCTTCCACTGTTGGAAATTTTGCTAATTGAGATGGAATCAGTTTATTTACTGCAAAACCTCGTGGAACATCAATCAATTGACCAGCCGTTCCAAGACCTTTTACGTTTTTAAGTAACAATATGTTCATAATGAAAAAGTTATAAAAGAAATATAATTATTGAGAAACCATTGAGGGAAATCTATCCATGTAGAATCTTTCAATGACCTATGCTCTAACACATATGCATCCTGAATATTAGAAAATCGATCCTTATGAGAACCAATATGCAGAATTTTCAGCCCCTTCAACTGCGAATCAAAATAGTATTGATATGTTGGAGAAAAAAGGAAAACAGCAGGAATATCTTTTTTAAAAGATTCTCGCAATTTTTGCATTTTTGCCGTACGAATATCTGATATATGAGATCGCCTAATCTCTTCGATCAGAATACTTGCTGTTAGATCTTGATAATCTGAAAGATTATCTTTTCCAATCTGACTCTCATGAAAAAATTCATAAATATCGAGATTATACCCAAGATTTTGACCATATAAAAGAATGTCATACTCTCTGTGCTTCACTCTATCTAAAAAAGAATTCATATTCAAGACTTTTATATCAAGATTTATCCCAATTTTTCCGTAATCCTCTTTTAGATACTCAGCAACTTCCTTATAATAATACGGTTTATCAGTTGTTACAAGAGTTAATTGCAATTTTTCTCCTTTTTTATTTTCACGAATTTCATATTTTTGATCCGCATTTGCTTTTTCTTCTTCAATCGGCTCTAAATATACAGAAATCGCATCTTCTTTTTCTAACTCATCATCAAAATTCCAAAATTCTAAACGAATTTCATGAGTCCCTTCATTATAAGAATCTTTTAATTCTATATCAAAAGACCATGTTCGTGCCATTTCTGGTTTTTCTTCTTCTCGTATAAATACATCATCTATAAAAATTTTTGTTTTTGCAATTTTTACAGGATATTTTCCCTTTATCTGAAAAACATCTTTTTTCTGTTCAATACTTTCATCAGAATTTTCATCGGAATCTTCTTGTACATATTCTGATCTCTTTGCTTCAAAGACATTTTTATCTGTTGGGAATGTTATATATACAGAATCAGAATTCTTTGGAGGAAATGTTTTTGGCTTTCGACTTGGTAAAAAATATCCCGCATCTTTCAATGCACCTTTCGCCTTTTCTAAATCAAATTCATATTCCCAACCTGTATTATCCGATTCTAACAATGGCGTATCAATTCGTGTCCCATCTACAATTTCACTCACAATAGCATCTTTATTTGTTGAAAGCTGCATAGCTAACCGCAAAAGACGACCAGAAAAACCATCAAATTCTGGTTTTTTCATATTAAAAAACAATGCCGAATACTGTGGCAAATTATACTCTTTCACAGAAAACGACTCTGGAATTTCAAAATCATTTCTCGCTACCTTTAGAAAAGGACGAACTCCGTCAAGAGATGGAATATCTAAAGATAATGCACTTTTTCGTGAATAAATATAAAACTCTATTTGAGATATATACATATCAAACAACGAAGAATTTTCAAAAGCTGAAAGCTTTAATTTAAAGACCCCTCTTTTTACTTCTTCCAAAGATGAAAACATATATGGACCAGACCCTATTGGATTTTGAGAAAACTCATGATATTCAAGATCTGCCACTGGAACATCCTTTAATATATGATACGGTAAAATTCCAACAGTAAAATTTGTAAGAAAATATTTATATGGATACAGAAGTGTAAACGAAATTTCACTATTACTTATTTTTTTTATTTCAACACCAGAAAACGCCTTACGCAAAAGAGTATTATTAAAATCTTCAGATTTAATAACCGTTTCAAATGTATAATAAATATCATCAATAGTAACATCTACTCCATCATGCCACCGAACACCATCTTTTAAATAAAAAGTATATGTTTTTTTATCTGCAGAAAGAGTATGTGTTGCAATATTATCCAATGTTTTCCCTGTAGTAGTATCAAACTTCATCAGACCAGAAAACACCAATGCTGTTACATCTGATTCAAAACTTTTATCTCTTTTTCCATATACATATAAAGGATTTAACACCATATTTGAAACATCTCCCAAAACACCTTCTTTATACACACCTCCTTTTTCTGGAGATGAAACAGAGTTATCGAGAAAAAATGCTACAGCTATACCAACCATACCAAATAAAAAAACTCCCCCTAAAAACATTAAGAGAAACTTTTCTATTTTGGAAATGTTTGCAAGTATATTTTTTTTTATTGATTTAATTCCTCTCATATTTTTAAATTATTTTTTTATAATACAAACGAATACAACTCAATAATTAAACAATATGATACAAAAAGGCAGCAATTGCAAAAACAAATGCAAGAAGAATTGTAATAGTATGAATAACTTTTTCCCCTCCTCGTTTTGTTGTAAGTGCAGCAGAATCTTCTCCTGCCATAGACCCCATTCCTGAGCTTGTTTTTGGCTGTAATAAAATTACAATAACCAATAACACTGCTGATACAATCTCTACCCAAAATACAATATCTTTCATATTTTTTTGTTTTTTAAAATATATAATCAAGAGTAGTTTCACTTAAAATTCAAAATTTATCAAGTTTTATTCATAATAATCATTAAAATATAAAAAATTCTCTAGCACTTAAATAAATAAAAGCTATAATATAGACACTATTTTTTTACAAAAATTATGCACTTCGCCGATTTAATAAATGAATCTATCAATACAAAAGAATCTGTTCTTTGTCTTGGGCTCGATCCACATTGGGACAGAATCCCAAAATTCTTAAAAGAAAACTGTACACCCGATGAAGCTATTTTAAAATTTCTTATTCCTATTATCGATGCATGTGAACCACATATTGCATGTGTAAAACCACAAATTGCTTTTTTTGAACAATTTGGAAGCATTGGATTTAATGCATTTGAAAAAGTTTGTATGTATGCAAAAAGCAAACAACTTCCTGTAATTGTAGATGCAAAAAGAGGAGATATTGGGTCTACTGCAGAAGCATATGCAGAAGCATTTTTAGGAAAAAATAGGCCTTATGACGCACTTACTGTAAATCCATATATGGGAGAAGATACACTTATCCCTTTTGTAAAAAAAGCAAATGAAAATGGGAAAGGTATTTTTGTACTTGTAAAAACATCGAATCCAGGATCTGGAGATATTCAAGATTTACCAGTCGGAGAAGAATTATTATGTGAACGAATTGCACGAATGGTTGCACGACTTGGAACAGAAAATGTAAATAAAGATCAATACTCTAATATTGGAGCAGTTGTAGGAGCAACATATCCTGAAGAACTTTCCTTTTTACGACGAGATATGCCATCTCAAATTTTTCTTATCCCAGGATACGGGGCACAAGGCGGAGAAGCTGATGACCTCAGACCTGCATTTTACGAAGGAGGAAAAGGAGCTCTTGTAAATTCTTCTCGAGGAATTTTATTTGCATTTGAAGAAGCAGGTGAACCAGAAGAGTTTGCTTTTCATGCAGGAGAAGCTGCACGAAAAGCAAAAGAAGATTTAAACTTTTTCTAAGCCGTTCCCACAAAAATTTCAATTATTTTTTCTGCAAGAATCTCATCTATAAAAGCTGGACTCGTCGCAATGCATACCGCATTTGCGATGTTCCAGCTTTTTGCAATTACCATAGTTTTTAAATCTACAGATACAACCTCCCCTTCTTGCCCATAAATATCTATATCTAAATTTAAAACGACATTTTCACTGTGTAAATTTTTAAATGAAAAATTTTCAAATTCCGATGTCTGAGTAATAGAGATTATTTTTTCCACAAAACCCAAATGAAATGCAATATCTAAATAATCGGATATTCTGCAATGATCTTGAATCCTTTTTATATATTTTTTTATTTTTTCAGTTTCCGCATTACACAAAAAATCATTCAAAAAATCTCGACCATTTACCAATTCTACATATTTCCGTACTTCCTCTATTTCAACACCCAATTTTTCATAGTATTGAAAAATAGCATCGTCCCTGTGTGCATCAATATGAATAAGAGTTATTTTTTGCTTATTTTTTAAAAATTGATGAAATAAAAAACTCAATACTTTATGATGATTATCTGTCAAAAATATTTCTTTCTCATCTTTTTCAATAATTTGTGCATCATTTTTCAATCCTAAATATGGTTTATTATTTTCATTATCATCAAAAAACACTGGGAATTCAGATGGAGTAAAATCAAAGACTGTATGCATTTTTGTAGTTTTTTTTTCATAATACTTTTCCCATAAATCCTCTATCTTCCAATAAAATTGTTTTGATTTCTTCATAATATACAAGACTATACAGCAATAAAATTCTTCACATTTTTTTCTAAATCGTTCCATGCATCTTCTACTGTTTCTGGAATATTGCGTGCAGATAAATATTTTCGACCATAAGAAATCATTCGCAAATGCAATGCTAACCACTGCTCTTTTGGAAAAATTTCAGTTAAGTCTTTTTCTATTACATCAACATTATTACTTTCTGTAAAACCAAAACTTTGAGCAATTCTTCGAATATGAGTATCGACAGGAAAAGCGTATTCAAAGCCTTCATTTAACAAAAAAACACCAGCTGTTTTCATTCCAACACCAGGAAGCTTTACCAACTCTTTTCGTGTTTTTGGAATAACTCCATCATATTTTTCAACAAGCAATTGTGCAGAATGCAAAATGTACAATGCTTTTTTAGGAGCAAAATTTATAGTTTTAACAAATTCATAAATCTTATCTGCTCCTAAATTAATTGCATCTTGTGGCGTTTTCATCACTTTAAAAAATGATTCAGTTGCCTTATTTACACCAATATCTGTCATTTGAGCAGAAAGCAAAATAGCTACTAAAAATTGCCAATGAGTTTCTCCATTTAAAAATGCTTTTGTCTCTGGAAACAAGACTTCTAAAGAATGGAAAAATTGCTCTGCTTTTTCTTTTGATACTTTCAACTTTTTTATTGTCATATTTTTCATACTTATATACTCTTAACTTTATCCTCTACATTCTACATTCTCATAGTTATTATTTTCTCATAAAATTCTTGCGAATAATATTTAAATTTTTTCTCTTTATATAACTCCATAATTTCTGCAATAGAAAAAAATCTATAATTATTCTGTTGTTCTATATGCAATACAAAATCTTTTTCACCACTTTGTATTTGGCATCGTGAATATTCATAATACTCATCTTTCCAAAATACTGGTCGCACAGAAATATCGATACCAAACTTTTCATATACATTCTTTTGCAAAAAATCCCTATTATTTTTTACATTTTCGCCCTGTAATTCTCGTACAAATTCTGGAAATTTCCATAGATTTTTAGAATATTCCAATAGATATTTTTTATTATTTCGTAACATCATAACAGAAATAACACTATTACTTTCCGCATGCATCTTCGTATTTTTTGTATTTTTTGTATTTTTTACGAGATTAGAAAGCTTTTTTTTATTTCTAAAAAACAAACATTCATTCTTCAATGGACAAAAACCACACTCTGCTTTTTTTGCTGTACAAAATTTTGAACCAACATCCATCAATGCATGATTAAAAATTTGAGCTATTTCACCAGTTTGTTTCGCAAAATAATCAAATGCAAGCGTTGTAATATCTTTTATCAATAATCTTTTATTTTCTGCCTTTGGAATATTTTCATGCATGTCTACAAGCCTTCCCAAAACCCTATATAAATTTACATCTAATGCTGGAACAGATTTTTTATATGCAAAACTTGCAATAGCATGTGCTGTATATTCCCCTACTCCAGGCAAAGTTTCTAATATTTGAGGATCATCAGGAAATACAGAGTTATGTAACTTTACTATATCTGCACTACAAAAAAGCATGTTTTTTCCACGAGAATAAAACCCCAACCCTTTAAAATATGGAAAAAATTCTTCCCAATCAGAACATGCCAAATCTTCAACACTTGGGTATTTTTTCAGCATTTTTTCATAATACTCTACAACCCTACTCACCTGTGTTTGTTGTAAAAAAACCTCCGATACCCAAATTTTATACGGATCAGATGTCTGTCGCCATGGTAAATTTCGCCCATTCTGTTTATACCAATCTAAAAGTGGTGTAAGATGCAACTGCATTAAAAAAAACAAAGAAACTACAAAAAAAACTACTACACTTACTCTACCATAACTCTCTATGAAAAAATTAGTAAAAAAATTTTGGGAACTCTCACGCGCACAACAAGAAAATTTTATAGATAATATCTATGAATTTTCAAATGATACAAAAGATATTTTTTCTATATGGCTGGAAAAAAATGAAAAAACAGGAAAAAATGAAGGAGAAGCCAAAGTTTTAAAAAAACTCCTGCTTTCTGTTCAAAAAGAAACCAGTAAAAAAATTGGAAGAAGCCGAAAAGTAAAAGTTTCAAACATCAACACTATCATAAAAAATGCAAAAAAATACCCACTTTCAAATATAAGCATCATTACACTATATTTTGAAATTTGGACACATTTTTTAGACTTTCTTTTGGCTGTAAAATGGGTTCCCGAGCGGTATCAAAAATCTTGTGGAAAATTTGTTGAAGACTATTTTTCAGAACTCGAAAATATTTTAGACAAAGAAGAAAAGAAAAAATTACAAAAAAAAGCGATTGATATTCTAGAGTTTTCTCTTGATACCAACCGCGGAAATAGTAAATCTGTTTATCTTGAAGATTTACATTTAAGTTTTACGATTGTAAAAAATAAAATATAATCTTTTATTACACACTTTTCCTAAAGACGCTCTAGCTCAAATACTACTTTTTCCATATTTTATTTTTGTCATAGTATTATTTGTTTTTATTTCTCTCTCTTCTCACTTAAGAAGTATTAAAGATTGTGTCCAAAGAATCCTTATACTCTTCAACATCCTGAAACCCTGAAATAACACTAGCACTCACTTCCATTATCCCGTTATTATTTGTAACACAATATGATTGCGGTGTTCCATTCGGCACCCCTGCCACACTTGTAACACGACTATCTATATTTTTAGAATCTTGAAATATTACAACAGAGTTATCATCAACCGATCTAAACTCAGGATTTTTCAAAGTCTGCTCCACAAGATTATTACAATATATACAATGCTCCGATACTGCAATAACTATAATATTTTTCCCTGTTTCTTGTGCATTGCTTACACCTTTTTCATACGAAGAAAAATAATTTTGAGAATCTGATTTCTCATTTAATTCTCGTGCATATTTTTCAATATACGATTCTTTTATCATTTCTTTAGATTTCACACTGTTTGTTACACCGTTTGTTACATTCTTTATATCATCATTTATAGGTACTTGCCCCTCCCCCAAAACAACATCGTTTTCTCCTACAATTTTTCCATTTTTATCAACATAAAATTCCTCATCCCCTACTGTAATATTGGCAGAAGTAGCTTTTCCATTTTCATCAAAAATAATATCGTGATTCACTTGCCAGTCTTTTATTTCAGCTTCTGACTTACCCGCCTTTGTGCTTAAAAAATCAGTAGAATATCTTTTACTCCCTTTCACAGAACTATCAGATAAAGACAATAATACACGCTTTCCATTTTTCACTCCAAATAGAACAGTTTCTTCCTTTGATCCTTTTGCAACAACTGCTTTTATTGCATTTTCTATCCCATTTTTTTTCTCTTCTTCTGTTAATTTTTCTACTGTTAAAATTTTAACACTACTCCCATTTTTTTCACGAAGAAAATCTCTTAACTCATTCGCCCCTTTTTGCAGTCCAATATTCTTTAAGGCTTTGTACTCCTTTGTTCCTAATCCAACTCCATCAAAATCCCTTATTTTTGCAAAACCATATTTATCTGTACCAGAGAGAAACTCTACCCCATTTTCTGCTGCTTCAGCCTTCCATTTTGCTTGTTCATATGCATTCAACTCGTCAATTGTCATGTTTTGCACCTGCTCATCTGTAAGCTCTTTTCCAGATGATACCAAAACATCTACATCAACTTTACTACCCCCTTCATTTCTCTTCATTTCATCAGTCATTCCTACTAAACGATTAACACCATTAACACCAACCTTAAGAAGAGATAATTTTTCAAGTATTACCTCTTTCAAAGATGAAACTTCCATTTCTCTAGTATGAGAAACCTCTCCGGTTTCATTAACCGATGCTGGAGATATAGGCAATCCCATTTTTAATGTATAAAAAAAATTCTTATAATTATATCATATAATTATAAGAATTAAAAGTTATTTTTATTTTTTTATTGCTCTACGAAATCATCAATACTATTCATTGGTAAATCTGATGTTTTTGGATATTTTTTTAATGCATTCAGCATTAATTTTGCAATTTGAATATTTGTAATAAGCGAAACATTTCCATCAATCGCTGCTCTACGAAGTGCATATCCTTTTGTTTTTTTCTCATGTGCATATGCCGTTGGAATATTTATAAGCAAGTCTGAATTTTGAATTTCTGTTTCTACATTTTCAGATTGTACCGAAACAATCTCTATTCCTTCATCTTGAAAAAACTGAGCAGTTCCCTCTGTTCCTTTCAAAATAAATCCCATTTTTACAAATTCTTTTGCATAATCAACAAAATCTGCTTTATCAACAGTTCTCCCAATCGAAATAAATATATTTTTCTCTGGAATAGTAAAACCAGTAGAAATCATCGATTTCAAAAATGCCTCTTCTAAATTATCCCCAAAACACGCGACTTCTCCTGTAGAAGACATTTCAACCGATAAAACTGGATCAGCTCCTCGAAGACGAGAAAATGAAAACTGCGGAGCTTTTACTCCAACATAATCTAAATCAAGCGTATTAAATGCCGGAAACTCTATTTTTCTTCCCTCTTTTTTTGCAATAGCTGCTTTTGTTGCGATATCTATAAAATTATGCCCTGTAACTTTTGACACAAATGGAAAACTTCGAGAGGCACGAAGATTTAATTCAATTACTTTTATTTCATTGTTTTTTGCTAAAAATTGCATATTAAATGGACCAGTAATATCTAGTCGTTTTGCAAGCTGTTTTGCAACGGCTTTAATTCGTCTCACTGTCTCCAAATATGTTCGCTGAGGTGGCAAACATATTGTTGCATCTCCAGAATGAACCCCTGCATTTTCAACATGCTCCGAAATTGCATAAATCACAAGTTCTCCTTCACTTGCAACTGCATCAATTTCTATCTCCATTGCTCCCACTTCAAATTTTGAAACAACAACTGGTGCTTCTGTCGAAATTTTCGATGCAGTTCCCAAAAAATTTTCCAACTCATCTTTACTCCAAGCCACAGCCATTGCTGCCCCAGATAACACATATGATGGTCGCACTAAAAGCGGATACCCTACTCTATCTGTAAAATCTTCAAGCTCTTCCAAACGCACAAACTCTTTCCATTCCGGCTGGTCAATTCCTAATTCATCTAAAATTCCAGAAAAAATATGCCGAGATTCCGCACTATCAATATTTACCGCCTCTGTTCCAATAAATGAAACATCATGTTTTGCTAATCGCGTTGCTAAATTATTTGGAATTTGCCCCCCAGTATACAACACCACTCCATCTGGATTTTCTGCTTCATAAATATCCATTACTCGCTCTTCACTCAATTCATCAAAATATAATTTATCACAAACATTATAATCTGTAGAAACTGTTTCAGGGTTATAATTTATCATAACTGTTTCGTACCCCTCTTTTTGCAATGTTTTTGCCGCTGTTACACACCCCCAATCAAATTCTACCGAAGACCCAATACAATATGGACCAGACCCTAATATTATTGCCTTTTTAGAAGATTTTTCAGACATGAATGAAGAAATGAAATAACATAAAAAATAACTTTGCTAAACTTATAATAGTATAGCAAAGTTATTATTATTTTCACAATTTTTTTTTAGTTTTTTATTTACATGCACCAGAACCACAGCATCCATCAGACTCTACCGATGATTCATTGTCATCTTCTCCAATTAACTCTGCATCTTGCAAAAAGATATCAACAATTTGTGGTGCAATACCCGTATATGTTTCTGGAGTAAGATTTCTCAATCGTTCTTTTGCATCTTCTGGAATTTCAAGCTTCTCAACAAATTCTTTATAATCGTCTAAAGTAATTCGTTTTCCACGCGTAAGCTCTTTTAATTTTTCATATGGTTTTTCAATTTCATATTTTCTCATAACCGTTTGCACTGCTTCTGCCAATACTTCAACATTTTTTGCAAGCTCTGCTTTACAATTTTCTGGTGAAACTTCTATTTTTTCTAGTCCAGTATTTAAACTTTTTAATGCGATCAACTGATGCCCAAATGCAACTCCTAAATTTCTTAACACTGTCGAATCTGTTAAATCTCTTTGCCATCGAGAAATAGGAAGCTTTTGTGCAAAATGATCTAATAATGCATTTGCAATTCCAAAATTTCCTTCCGCATTTTCAAAATCAATAGGATTTACTTTATGTGGCATAGCAGATGACCCAATTTCTCCTGCTTTTGTTTTTTGCGTAAAGACCCCTCTTGAAATATATCCCCAAATATCTCTCGCTAAATCTATAAAAATTGTATTTGTACGAATATTCGTATGAGATAATTCTGCAATAAAATCATGAGGATCTATTTGATCTGAAAATGGATTCCACTGCAACCCTAACCCCTCAACAAATGATTGAGAAATTTCAAGCCAATTTGCATCTGGATACGCCACAAGATGTGCATTAAAATTTCCCGTCGCTCCATTAATTTTTCCAAGAAATTCTTGAGACATTAAATGTTTTAATTGAGCAGAAATTCGTGCAGCAAAGACAAAAATTGACTTTCCAACAGTTGTAGGTGAAGCAGATTGCCCATGTGTTAATGAAAGAAGTGGAACAGTTTGCCATTCTTTTGATTTTAATTCCAATACCTCTAAAAGATAATCAACAGCTGGCATCATAACTTGCTGATGCGCATCTCGTAACATTAACGCATACGATAAATTATTAATATCTTCACTTGTACATGTAAAATGAATCCATTCAGAAAGTGCTTCCAACGAAGTATCTTCCAATTGATCTTTTAAAAAGTATTCTACGGCTTTCACATCATGCCGAGTCGTTTTTTCAATATCTTTTACATGCTGTGCTGATTTTTCATCAAAATCTTCAATAATAGCGTCTAAAATTTTTATTTCAGATTCTGTTAATTTTCGTAACTCTGGAATATCTTCTCGTTCTGCTAAATGTTTAAACCATTCAATTTCAACAATACACCGATATTTTATAAGGGCGTATTCTGAAAAGAATTCTGAAAGTTCTGCAACTTTTGAAGCATATCGACCATCAAGCGGAGAAAGTGCTGTAATCATGAAAATATAATAATAAATAAAGTAAGTACCGATAGTATAGCACTTTGTATCTCTTTTTTACAATGCAACAACTTTTTTAATAATTTCTGCTGCACGCCTTGTTCCTTCGTTTGAAAGATTTGGAAGACTTACTCGAATTACTCGACTTCTATCTTTTGTATGCCGATCTGACCGAGAGAAAAATAAATTTGCAGGCATAACCACAACTCCTGCTTTTGCAATATCTTCCATAACCGCCTCAATATCTCTTGTTTTTGACTTTTCTGATTCTATCATCCCCAAATCTATCATTCCATAATACATGTTTCCATTATGTGCAATACCCAAAGTATCATAAAAAATAGATACTTTTTTTCGCAATAACTCTACATATTCAGCTCGTTCTGCTTTTCCTAAAATCACATGAGAAAGCGATATTGCAACTGAAGGACCAGGAATTCCTGTAATATGCTGAAACAATCCAATATTTTTCCCTCCTGGAGATTTTGCTAAAAACAATAAATGTCGAATATTTTCATATTTTTTCAAAAAATAATTTTGTAAAATATTATTTGTAATATAGTCATTCGCTTCATCAGAAACATAAATATCACCAGCACGCACACCAGTTGCTCTCTCTATTTTAGAAAGTGAATCTATCTGGATAAGTCGTTTTCGTGCCTGTGGATAATTTGCAATAGTCTTTGTATCGTTAAAAAATCGAAGATACACACTATCTGCAATAATCAATGAATTATGCTCTTCTGCAATATCTACAATCCCTTTTAAAAAAGTATCACTACTTGCAAATCCTGTTGGATTATTTGGATCAATCAAAATTATTGCTCGCACTTTTTTCTCTAAATTTTCTACTTTTTGTAAATCATCAGGGTTAATTTCCCCTGTTTCAGGATCTACAGACAATGAAACAACATTGATTCCTCGTTCCTCAAAAATAGTATTATACGGAGCATATACTGGCGAAGTCATTACAACTGTATGCCCTCGTTTTAAATATTGAATTCCTTCACTTCCTAATGCTTGAAATGTTGCACCAATTCCATGAGAAGCTCCCATAATACCTATTAATTCATGAGCCTTTACTTTCAGCCCTAATGTTTGTGTATATTCTTCTGCCATTGTGGCTTGCAAAAGTGGATGCCCTGCTGGTTGCGGATATCGCCCCCCCATAAGATTTGAATATTTAAATAACTCGTAATAAATATCAAATTTTGAATATCCAAGATTTTGTGCTTCACAAATTTTTTCCAACTCTGCAATAAACTCTTTCCAATCTGAAATTAACTCTGCTGCAAGTTTTTCAGAATATTTTTCTTGTGCTACTTTTTCTACTATTTTTTCAATTTCTTCCAGCTCCGATTCTTTTCGTTTAAAAAATAAATTTACATCACTTTCAATATTATGATTATTAAACTCTATATCCAACATTGCGATAAAAGAGAAAAATTGTCGAGATCGTACATTTGGCGAAAATCCATACCCTGGCTCTCCTTGTGATAAATCAAGAACTTTCATTGCTCCCACTTCTTTTTCTGCTATTTCTTTTAACTTTCGAAACGCTAAAAATGGAATCGTTTCATCAATTGAAAATAAATTGACTTCTTATGTATAGATTTTTTAAAATATGCATAATATATTTATATATTGTTATATTCTAATTTTTTTATTATGAAGTATTCATTTTCAATTGATGAAACGATTCCATTTTTAGCGTTTCGAAAGTTAAAAGAAATAGCAGAAAAAGAAGTGGGAGCAATGAAAGTTCTTGATTTA
>CAMZKZ010000017.1 GCA_947311645.1 uncultured Candidatus Altimarinota bacterium
ACAGATGCAGATACTGGAAATAATGATAATACATCAACAGTTACAGCAGATGACTTAAATGCTTTACCAAATGTATCAGGGGCTATTGCAGCAAATGAAACAGCATACAAAGCGTATATTGCAGCTAATGCAGATGCATTTGATGCACCAGCAACAGAAGCACAAGTACAAGCAATGATAAATTTAGTAAATATTTCAATCATTTTAGCGAATCAGGTAACACCATCTCCTACACCTATTGCAGTGGATTCTATTTCTAATAATACTGGATCAGGAGGAGGAAATGCTTTAATTATAAATAAGCTGAAAGAAGAAACCTTAAAAAAAGAAAAAATCCAAGAAGAAGAAAAAGAAGAAGAAAAAGAAGAGCTGGAAACATTTGATATCTCACAATCTTCTGAAAATGATAAAAAAGAATGTATCTCACAATTTGTAGATATTGAAAATCATTGGGCAAAAGAGTCTATTAGTACTCTTGAATGTTTGGGAATCGTAAAAGGAAGATCAGAAACACAATTTTCTCCAAATGAAAGTATCTCTCGAGCTGAAATTGCTAAAATATTATTTTTAATAAATGGTTATTCTGTTTCAAATACAGGTAGTACATTGTCTGATTTAGATAGTTCTCAATGGTATTACAACTATATAATAACGAATATTTCTAATGGCTTAATTACTGGATATGAAGATAATACATTTAGACCAGCAAATAAAGCAACACGAGCAGAAGCCCTTGCAATGATTATTCGAGGTTTAAAAGAAAATATTCCAAATGTTTCAGATTCATCATTTACAGATATAAGTGGAGCAGAATGGTATGCAAATATTGTAGAATATTCAGTTTCAAAAGGATTAATCTCTGGATATAAAGATGGATTATTTAAACCAAATCAAGTTATTACACGATCTGAATTTTCAGAATTAGCAGTAAGATTATTAGATTTATTATCTGAAAAATCTTGGTATCTTGGACCAAAACAAGATGAAACAATTATTAAAAAATACAATGTAAAAGCAATATTTCCGAAATATTTTAATTAAAATAAGAAATATAATTATATAATTACCTGAATTTATAGGTATTTACAGAGTATTGTTTAGTGAAAATAAATAAAAAGAGATATTAATTTTTAATATCTCTTTTTATTTTTCTTTATGCTAAAATTCTTTCACGTATAAAAAAATAATATTATTCAAAAAAAATATGACGAATAAAGAGAATCTAAATCTTCCTAAAATTACAAAAGTTCATAAACCATTTGAGCTGAAGTCAAAATTTACACCAATGGGAGATCAACCAACAGCTATAGAGACTTTAATAAAAGGGTTAAATGCAAAGAAAAAACATCAGACTCTTTTAGGAGCCACAGGGACAGGTAAAACTTTTACCATGGCTAATATTATTCAAAATCAACAAAAACCAACTTTGATTTTAGCGCATAATAAAACCTTGGCAGCACAGCTCTGTACAGAATTTCAAGAATTTTTTCCAGATAATGCAGTTTCATATTTTGTTTCATATTATGATTATTATCAGCCTGAAGCATATATGCCAGCGAGTGATACATATATTGAAAAAGAAGCAACGATAAATGATGAAATTAATCGGCATAGACATGCAGCAACATATAATTTATTAACGCGAGATGATGTAATCATTATTTCATCGGTGTCTTGTATTTACGGATTGGGTTCTGTTGAAGATTATGAAGCACTTGCTATAGAATTAAAAGTTGGAGAAGAAATTGTACGAAACGATTTATTAAAACAATTTTCAGAAATTCAATATACTCGAGTTGCATCTGATTTTAAGCCAGGAATGTTTCATGTTATGGGGGATAGTGTAGAGGTGTATCCACCAGCAGAAGAACATGCATATCGAATAGAATTTTTTGGAGATGAAATAGAGGGAATTACTGCTATTGATCCGTTTACTGGAGAGATTTTAGGAAGTTATGACTCTGTAGTTATTTTTCCTGCAAAGCATGCAGTTACACAAAAAGATAAAATAAAAGAAGCGGTAGAAGCTATAAAAGTTGATTTGAAAGAGCGAGTAAAATGGTATCAAGAAGAAGGGCGAGTAGTTGAAGCAGAGCGAATTCAAACACGAACTGAATATGATATTGAAATGTTGTTGGAAACGGGATATGCAAATGGAATTGAAAATTATACGCGGTATTTATCGGGAGAAATGGCAGGTATGCCTCCTTCAACATTATTAGATTTTTTTCCAAAAGATTATTTAATGTTTATTGATGAGTCTCATATTACTATTCCACAAATTGGAGCAATGCATAATGGGAATTTATCGCGAAAAAATACATTGGTCGATCATGGGTTCCGTTTACCATCTGCACATGATAATAGGCCTTTGAAATTTGAGGAATTTGAAAGTAAGGTGAATCAGGCTATTTATGTTTCGGCAACACCAGGGAAATATGAATATGCTCATTGTGATAGAGAAAAAGATTTTGCACAGCAAGTTATTCGTCCTACAGGTCTTCTGGATCCTATTATTTCTATTCGTCCATCGGAAATAGAAAAATGGGATGAAAAATTACATACGATTTCTCAATCGGAGGCAAATAATCAAATTGAAGATTTAAATATTGAAATTTCAAAGAGAATAAAGCTTGATGAAAAAGTTTTGGTAACTACTGCAACAAAAAAAATGGCAGAAAAACTTTCAGCATATTTTGATGAAATTGGTATTCGGTCAAAATATTTACATTCGGAAATAGAAAATATGGAACGAATCGAAACCATTCAAGCATTACGATTGGGTGAGCTTGATGTAATTGTGGGGGTAAATCTTTTGCGAGAGGGGTTAGATATTCCAGAAGTTTCGATGATTGCGATTTTAGATGCGGATAAACGAGGGTTTTTGCGTTCACGAGATGCACTTCTTCAAATTATTGGGCGGGCAGCCAGAAATAGTAAGGGTATTGCAATTATGTATGCTGATGTTATGACCCCTGCAATGGAAGAAGCAATTGATGAAACAAATAGACGAAGATCTATTCAAGAAGCATATAATGAAAAACATGGAATTACTCCAACAACAATTAAAAAACATGTAAAAGCATTAAATATAGAAAAGAAAGAACGAAAAACAAAAATTTCTAAATCGAAAAAAGATAATCTGAAAGAATGGATTCGAGAGTTAGAAGCAAAACTTGAACTTTCGATTCAAAATCTTGAATTTGAAAAAGCTGCAGACTTAAAAGATGAAATCGAAATGTTGAAAGGAGAATTACAGTAGGTGTGTGGAGCAAGGTATTCTAAAAATTTTCAATGAAACAAAAACAAGTAATGATAAATGGAATACGGATTTCATATTGTGAAAATATTGAAATAACAAGTGATGATTCTATAAGAAAAATCACTTGTTTTTTGCATGGGTGGGGAAGTAATAAAGAGTCGTTTACAACCTTGTTTCCATTGCGAAAAAACTGTATTGCGGTTGATTTTCCAGCATTTGGAAAAAGTGGAAAATTAGAAAAGAGTTATACGTTAAAAAATTATGCTGAATTTTTAGCAGATTTTATTCAAAAAGTTATTATAGAAAATACTCATAATATTTATACTAAAAAAAAACTTGCTATAGAATTTGTAGTGCATAGTTTTGGAGGAAGGGTATTATTGAAATTTTTAGATGCACAATTTTTACAGAATAAGAGATTTGAAAATATTCTCCTTTCAAATGTTATTTGTATTGGTGTTCCTTTTTATCGGCACCTTACAAAAATGCAAAAATTTCAAATATATCTTTCACAATTTTTAAACAGAAATACATATACACAGTCTCTAAAAAAAATAATTACACCATTTTTTAGTTTTTTATTTCATGATAAAAACTCTGATTATAATGCTTTAGATGGGGAAATTATGAAAAAAACATTTCAAAATATTGTGAATGAAGATGTTTCTGTGTATGTAGAGCATTTAGATACATGTACAAATAATTCAAAAAATTTAAAACTTATTTGGGGGGAAAATGACGATGCTGCACCATTGTATTATGCAAAAAATGTGCATAAAAAATATCCAGAATCTGAACTGTTTGTAGTTGCAAATGCTGGACATTTTCCATGGGTTGATAATTTTGAAGCAGTAAAAAAATGCTTTTAACTATTGTTGATGAAGAGGGATTTTATGTAAATAATTTTCCAATATCAAGAAAGGTTACCCAAATTAAAAACGCAAAGAGTGTGAGTATTCCAATAGCATTTATATACATTTCTATGCTGTGTGGAAGTCTTTTGGGAAAATCATATTGTATTTTAAAAACTTTGGTTGCAATTGTGGTAAAGAATAAAAATACTGCTTCTATAAGTAAAAATATAAATCGTCCACCATCTAATCCAGGAAATGGCATGATGTTTAAAACTGCAAGCGAAAGCGAAAGTGTTGCAGTAAATAATATAAGGTGAAGAAATGTTCCGTATTCAAGAATTTGATCTGTTGTACTTGCAATAGCTACTGGTCCTCCAATTTCTTTTGGAATTTCATGCTGAGTGGTAATTGTAGTTACTAAATTTCCAATAGCATCGATAGATCCTTTCATAATAACAAATGACTGAGAAAATGCATGTTTCCCTGCATCGATAAAACCAAATTTTTCTGTTACGGATTGTATATGTGGAATAATCCCAAATATATTTTCTTCGTTTGGAATTATTGTGATTTCAAAAGGGGTGTTATCTCGGAGGATTGAGAAATGTGCTTTTTTTGTATTTTGTAAGGTTGATAAAAATATTTCTGGAGAAGTAATATCTGTATTATTTATTTGTAGAATTATATCATTTTCTTGTAATCCAGATGATTGAGCAGGCATGTTGTCTGCAAGTGCTCCAATGCTAATACTTCCAATTCCTTGTGCAGGAGATTGCACTCCTATCATAAAACTGGCAGTTAAAAGCCCCCAACCCAATAAAAAATTCATAATTACTCCACCACAAATTACAAGCATTCTCCATGGGAGGGGTCTGTTGTTAAATGCATGAGGGTGTGAAGAATCTCCGCTTTCTCCTTCCATTCGTACAAATCCTCCAAATGGAATTGCATTGATTGTCCACTCCATTTCTTCTGTTTCTTCTCTTTTTTCTCGTTCATTTTTCGGATACTCAACATAAACTTTTCGTGAAGTTTTTTTTCCAAGTATTTTTGGTGGCATTCCAAATCCAAATTCAAGAACTTTTATTTTTGCTGCTCGTGCAGCCCAAAAATGTCCAAATTCATGAAGAATAATCAGAATTCCAAATATTATAAGAAATGTAAATATTGTAAGAATAAGGCTTCCTGCAGATTGAAAAAATGGTGTAATGAGGGATATGAAATCTGTCATTGTGTGTATGTGTTATATGAAATTATTATTTTTTATGCGTGAAGTATATCATTGTTTGAGGTCTGAAACAATTTGAAATATTTCAAGTGGAGTTGTTGTGTTAAGGTCTATATCTTCTAGTTTTTTATATATATCAAGATTCTGTTTATTTTTTGTATTATTTTTTATTTCATTTTGTTTTTGTAACAGTTTTTCATAGAGTTCTTTGTACAAGAGGTTGGTATGTTCGCTATTGCTTGTTTCTTCTGGAAACAATGGTTTTTGTTTATTTGTATTGAGTTGTGTTGGGTTGTTTTTTTCTAATTTTTGTAAAATAGTTTCTGCTTTCTCTATGATACTATGTGGAATTCCTGCGAGTCGAGCAACTTCTATTCCAAAACTTTTTTTTGCTCCTCCTTCAAAAATTTGATGTAAAAAAATTATCCCTTTTTTATCTTCGAGAACGCGTGCGGAAAAATTTTTTGCATGTGGTAGAGATTGTGCGAGCGTTATGAGTTCATGGTAGTGTGTTGCGAATAATGTTTTTACTTTTTTTTCATGTAAAAATTCGGTAATTGCCCATGCCAAAGAAAGCCCATCGTATGTTGAAGTTCCTCTTCCAAGTTCGTCGAGAATAACAAAACTCTTTTCTGTGGAATGTCGTAGTATTTTTGATGCTTCTTGCATTTCAACTAAAAAAGTTGATTCCCCCGTAGAAAGAGAATCTCCTGATCCAATTCGTGTAAAAATATTATCAAAAACAGGGATTGTGGCAGATCGTGCTGGTATAAAACTTCCAATATGTGCAAGATAAATTATAAGTGCATTTTGTCGTAAAAAAGTTGATTTTCCTGCCATATTTGGACCAGTAATGAGGTGAAAGCAATTTTCTTTACTCATTGCTAAATCGTTTGGAATAAATCGCTTATTTTCTTTCTCGAGATTTTCTTCTATTACGATATGTCTTCCTTCTTGTATTTCAAGTGTATCTTGGGTTTTTGTAATATGTGGTTGTATGCAGTTTTGCTTCTGTGCAAGGTGTGCAAAGCTTTGTGAAATATCTGCTTTTGCTATGTGTTTTGCAAGATGTTGTAGCGATGGAGACGCATTTATAATACTTTTTTCAAGATGATTTCGAATTTCTTCTTGTCGTTTTTCATATTGATGTTGGGCATTTTGAATCTTGGTATCAAATTCAGAAAGTTCGGGAGTGGTGTATCGGCATACATTTTTTAGTGTTTGTCGATGAATAAAGTAATCTGGAACAGATGCTGAATGTATGGTGCTTACTTCAAAAAAATATCCCAAAACATTATTATATTTAATTTTAAGATTTGAGATTTTTGTTTTTTCTTTTTCTTCTTGGTTGATGCGTATAATTTCTTCTTTTCCTCCTTTTGAAAGATTTCTATAGGTATCGAGTTCTTGGTCGAATCCTTCTGCGATAAAATTATCTGCACTGGGAAGGGGAATGAGTGCAGATTGTAAAAGCGTAGAAAGTTCTTTAAGTGATGTTGGGTGAAGAAGTGTTGTCATTGTACTCATATTTTAAAATTGGAGTAATCCCTCTACTTCAGATATCGAGAGATTTTTAGGTGTAGTATCTTCTTTATTTGGTATTGTAATAGAGACTGGAGTGCTGAGAAAATGTGAAAATTTTTCAGAAATAAGCTTTGTATTTTTCTCTGTATTTATAAGTTTTTGTGCAAAATCACCATTAATTTTTAGTGTTATAGTATTGTTTTCATATTCTGTTGCAGTTCCGTATTCTGATAAATAGAGTTTTATGCTTTTGGGAAGGGTAGAGCAGAGTGTTTTCCATTGAGATTGTATGACGGCAAGCATTTCTTCTGGCTCTGGCGCATCTATAGGGTCAATTTTTTTTTCAACTTTTTTCTGCGGTTTTTGCATTTCTACCTCTTGTATTTTTGACTCTAGTACTTTTTTTGTTTCTTTCTCGTTTGCTTTTTCAATATTTTTAATCAGGTTTGTTTTCTTTTTTTGAGGTGGTGTTTTTTCTTCTCTATCCCAAGGAGGTAAATCTGTTGGTGAGGTGTTTTGGGGTGTTGTAGAAGATGGCGGAAATAAGTCGTCGGTATTGTCTTCTATAAATTGAGTATTTTTTTGTAGGGTTGTATTTTGTTCTTCTCTTATTTCTTTATTATCTCGTTTATTTTCTGGTTTCTTTTTAGATGTATTGCTGTTTTTTTCTTGTAGAGTTGTGGTATTTTTAAAAGATGTAATATTTTGGAGTGTGTTTGTAAATTCTTTATTTAAGAGCATTGTTTTTGTGATGGCTATTTCAATAGCGAGTGGTGGAATTTCAAATCGTTTTGATCGCTGAAGTCCTTCTTCAAAAATTGTAATAACTTCTACTATCCATGGAAGGAGGCTACTTTTTTCTTTAACATATATATGAAACATTTCTTGAAGGTATTCTAAAAAATCTTTTCCAAATTCTTGAAGATTTCGTCCATCATTTTGTAGATTTTCAAGTTGTATAAATGCAGAATTTATATCTCCTATTTTTAGATTTTCTAAAAAATTTTCTAGAAAATCTGATGAAATTATTCCAAGGCTATTTTGAAGATTTTCTACTGTAATTTCGCCAAAATTACTTGATTGTTCGAGTAATGAAATTGCATCACGAAGACCTCCATTTGCACGCTTTGCAAGCACTTCTAATCCTTCTTTTGTATACGGATATTCTTCTTTTTTACAAATATATTCGAGTCGATTTGTAATTTCATTTTGTGCAATATTGGTAAAGAAAAATGTTTGGCATCGAGATCGAATAGTATCTGGAACTTTATGATATTCGGTTGTTGCTAAAATAAAATATGCATGAGTTGGTGGTTCTTCTAGTGTTTTGAGAAGTGCATTAAATGCTTCTTTTGTAAGCATATGTACCTCATCGATAATATAAATTTTTGCTTTTCCTGTATTTGGAGAAAATGCAACTTTTTCTCGTAAATCACGAATTTCATCAATTCCTCGGTTTGATGCTGCATCAATTTCAATAATATCGGTGAGTCGGTCTGTTTCAGCAAGAATACAGAGTTCGCATTTTGTACATGGGTCTCCGGTTGGAGTCACATTTGTGCAGTTTATTGCTTTTGCTAAAATTCGCGCAGAAGATGTTTTTCCTGTTCCTCGTGTTCCACAAAAAAGGTATGCATGTGCAATTCTTCCAATTCGTACTGCATTTAAAAGAGTTTGCTTTGGAGCATCTTGTCCAACCATTTCAGAAAAAGTTTGAGGTCTGTAGTCTCCGTATAGTGCCATAAAAATCAATATAAAATATGTAAAAAGTATACTGTTTTTTTGGCGAGAATAAAAGAGAATGTATTTGCGTAAAAAGAGGATTTGGTAGTATTATAAGGATAAGATAATTTTTTATTATATTTATATGTTAGATTTAAAGGCTATTCGAGAAAATCCAGAAGAGTTTAAGAGAAAGTTAGAACGAAAATCTATTTCTCCTTCTGTAATAGATGAGTTGTTAGTAGTTGATAAGTCTTCATTGGAATTAAATAAAAAAGCAGAGGAGTTAAAAGCAGAGCAAAATAAAGCTTCAAAATTAATTCCTACACTACAAGGAGAAGAAAAAACAGCAATTTTAGCACAAATGAAAGAAATTTCTGCACAGCAAAAAAAATCGCAAGAACAAGCAAATGAAGCTTCTGAAAAAGTAAAAAAAATATTAGAAGGTTTACCAAATCCTCCTCGAGACGATGTTCCATTTGGAAAAGATGATGAAGAAAATATCGTATTACGAGTAGAAGGAGAAAAACCAAATTTTTCTTTTACACCAAAAGAGCATTGGGAAATTGCAGAAGAAAATAATTTATTAGATATGGAGCAGGCTGCAAAAGTTTCTGGTTCACGATTTTATTACTTAAAAAATGAGCTTGCATTATTGCAACAGGCATTGATGATGTGGGCATTTCGAAAGGTTTCTGATAATGGATTTTCTCCAACTATCCCTCCATTTATGACTCGAAAAGAGGCTATTTATGGAACAGGATATTTAGAAAAAGGAGAGAATTATATTGTGAACCCAGGAGAAGACGATTTGTATTTAATTGGAACAAGTGAGGTGCCAATGGTTTCTATTCACGCAGGGCAAGTGATAAATCTTGATAATGGTCCACTGAAATATGCAGCATATTCACCTTGTTTTCGGCGAGAAGCAGGAAGTTATGGAAAAGATACAAAAGGGATTTTACGAGTGCATCAATTTGAAAAAATTGAAATGGTTGTATTTTGTAAACCAGAACAAGCGACCGAAATACATGAAACTATTCGAAGTATAGAAGAAGAAATTTTGAAAGATTTAGGAATTCCGTATCAAGTAATGGATATTTGTACAGGAGATTTAGGGTGTAGTGCATCGAAAAAATATGATTTAGAAGCATGGCTTCCTGGGCAAGGAAAGTATAGAGAAATGACTTCTACTTCTATTGCTGATGATTATCAAACGCGTCGATTAGATATTCGTTATAAAGATGAAAATGGGAAGCTTCAATATGCATGTGCATTAAACGGAACTGCTGTTTCATCTCGTCCTCTTATTGCAATTTTAGAAAACTTTCAAAATGAAGATGGTTCTGTAGATATTCCAGAATGTTTGCAACCGTTTTGTGGTTTTGCAAAAATTGAAGCTAAATAATTTACTATAAAAATATGTCAGAAGAAAAAAATATAGAATCAAAAATAATAAAAAGTTTTGAAAACGCAAGTGTGGACGAATATATTCGTTACTTAAAATCTCCATGGAGAATTATATGGAGTAATTTACTTGCTGGAATTGCAAGGGGTATTGGTTTTATTTTAGGGGTTACAGTTGTATTGGGGGCTGTTGTATGGTTTGTTGCACAAATGGTAGATGTTCCGTTAATTGGGGAATATTTTCAAACAATAGAGCAATCAATAAGTGAATATCAAGAAAGTACAAATTATAAAGCAGAGTTTCAGCATATGGAGCGTTTATTAGAAGAAATAAATACTTCGTTGAAACGATAAAAAAAATAATATATTGATATATGAATATGAAGAAAATTTACGAGAAGTGCTAACTTTTTCTATTTTTCTGAAAGTGTTATGGAAGCATTAATTTATACATTAAGGGATTTTATGAAATAAATAGTATAAAATTATGAAATATACAATTGATATAAAAAATATGAAAAAACTCGCAGAGCAATTAGCTTTGCGAGTTTTGTGTTTTCCAGAAGGTGGGCAGGT
>CAMZKZ010000018.1 GCA_947311645.1 uncultured Candidatus Altimarinota bacterium
AAGGAAGTAAGCCAAGTTTTTGATTTTTTTCAAGAACACGATTTCTTAATTTTTCAAACAAAGCATCTTCATCTACATCTTCTAAACCCTCTAAATGAAGAGAAATAATACTTTTTAAGACTGGATATAATTTAGAGTCTTTCTTTTCCAGATTCTTTATTTCATCATCTTTTTGCAACGCTTCTTGCTCTTCAAGTTTTTCAAGTTTTTCAAGTTTTTCTTTTATAATTTTTATTTTCTCTTCAGAAAAATCATAAGAAGTAGGATTTGCTTCAATTCGTAGCAATGTATCATTTAAGTAAAAAAGAGCAGCATTATATTTTTCTTTCGCTAAAAAACTATACTCTTGTTTTTCGACCATAGAATTAATAGCCTGCTCTAATTCTTCACGATACTTATCTGCATCAAAATCTTCAACCGTTTCTATAGTGTTTATGTTCATATTGTAATAGTAAAATAATATTTCACACTATTATACTCTATTTATACAAATAACACAGTATTGTTATAACAATTCATCCCCAAATAACTCATACAAAATATTTCGTGCATCTTGATACCTCTCTTCAGAACCCAAAATAACCAAAAAATAAAACTTTCCTTTTTTTTCCACTACCAAAAACAAACACTGACCAGCATTCTCAGTTGTTCCGGTTTTCATTCCATATACATTGTACATACTTCCCAACAATTTATTTGTATTGTTCAATATATGCTCTTTTTGAATATCCCCATCTTCTTCACGTGTAAATACCTCAGATAAAACACTCGTAGATTGCATACCTACAATAGACTGTATTTCTTTATATTGCCACAATGCCTGTGCTATTACCACTAAATCTCGTGCAGAACTATAATGAATAGTGCTATCTAACCCATGTGGATTTACAAAGTGTGTATCGTGTAATAATAATTGCTCTGCTCGGCTATTCATAGCATTTACAAACTCATACACCGTACCCGAATGATATTCTGCTAATGCAATTGCTGCATCATTTCCAGAATTCATCAACAACCCCTGTAATAATTTTTGCACAGTAATACGCTCTCCGTATACCAAATCCATTGTTGATCCACCCGTAACACTTGCTTTTTTTGAAATAACAACAATTTCATCTAGAGAATGATTTTCTATAATAAGTAATGCAGTCATCATTTTTGTGAGACTTGCCATTGGTAATCGCAAATATTCATTGTACCCATACAAATCTACCATAGAATTTTCATCAACAAGAAGCACAGACTGTGCAGTAAAATATGGATTTTTACCTTGCTCTTCCCATGAATTTTCTATAGGAGCAATAGAAAATTCTGGAAATACCTGAACATCAACAGCCTCCATTCCGGGAGCCCACATTCCTGTTCCAAACAACAATAATAATGTTGAAAGCATCATCTCTGTTCTATATATAATATTTTAATCTTCAAACCTATAAATTACTTTTCCATTAATTCGTAAATCAATATAACGCAATCTCCATTTTAATATATTTTTTTCCTCCAGCATATATCGCAACTTCTCTATTTGCCCTCGAATACTCTCTTCTAAATAGAACCAATACACAACACCTTTTTCATCAATAAAATATACCTCTTGTGCATCTCTATAATACTGTATTTCTACAATTTTTCGAGAAATAACTTTTTCTAATTCTTGTTTTCCATCTGCAATATCAGGAATATAATGCCCATCTGTTACTTCATCATAAAACACTATTTCTTTCTCTCTTGGTTGCATATCAATAATACGAAGCACATCTTCATTTTCTCCAATATTATGTTCTAAAAAAATATTATTTTTATTCAGATATCCAATTTTTTTTACAACGACATCTTCATCACTTTTTTCATTATTTTCACCACTTTCATTATTTTCACCACTTTTGTTTTCTGCTTCTCTTCTGATTTTTTGTATATTTTTTTTCGGCAGTGCATAAAAATATTCCCACTGTGCAACGATATCCAACGGGACCACTGTAAGCGAAAGAGTCGAAGGATAATGCTTTTCTATAGAAACAGACTCTAATTCTTTAAATGTTTTTACAAAATGCTGCTCAAGCGAATCTGTTTTTAACAACACAATATTTGTTTTTTTTACATATTCCATAATTTGCAACAATGCTCCATATCGAACATTTACAGTATCCACTGTTCTTTCTATCGAAACCAATTTCACCTGTAATGTAAACCATGCCCACCCAAACAGCACTCCAAATACCATGGCAACAATCACTCCAATTCGTAACATGTTTTGTTTTAGAAACTCAATCACCATATATTTTTCAATAGAATATTTTACACCATTTTTTTCAATTCTTCTCGCACTACAACTCTATCATCCCATGGATATGATTTTCCACCAATAACAATAGACTGTTCTGACCCCTTTCCTGTTATAAAAACAATATTATTCGGATTTTGCCTTCCAAGTTCAAGTGCTTTTGCAATTCCTGCACGACGATCCTCTATTACAAATAAATCTTTACCACGAACCTTTCCTTCTTCTTCTGCAAATAGAGCAATACCTTCTGCTATTTCCGTGGGATTATCTTCATATGGATCAACATTTGAAACGACAACGAAATCTGCACCTGTTTCCGCTGGACTTTTTCCAACCTGCCTTCCCATTATCTCTCTTTTTCCTATATCTCTTCCACCGCCCTCTGCCCCGAGCAGTACAATAACTTTTCCATCTGTTCCAGCAACACATGACCGTGCTGTTTCTAAAATAAAAGCCATGCTTAATTTTTCATGCGCATAATCAATAAATACAGAAAAATCTTGCCCTTCTTCTATTCTTTCCATTCTTCCAGGAATTACAGACAAGGCATCAAACCCAGCCTGAATTTGAGTAGATGAAAGATTAAAATGCTTTCCAACCCCTATTGCCAATAAAGCATTTTCAACATTTTTACTTCCACCAATTTTGAGTGCATATTTTTCAAGACTCTTTTGTTCAATAGATTTTCCTGATTCATGAACAGAAAAAAAAGTTTTATCCGGTGTTACATTCGTAATCTTCGCAAAAATATTTGCATCTATACCATCTTCCAGACTGTCTTTCTTCATACTAACCGTTACCTTCTGCACTATTTCTTCTTCTAAAAATTCATGCGAAAATTCATTATCATTATTTACAATAATACATTCTGCATTTTGTGTGCTCAATTGCGTAAAAAACTTTTTTTTCGTGTTTTTATACTCATCAAAACTATTATTATGAGATGGTAAATGCTCTGGAGAAAGATTGGTAAACATCCCTATTGAGAAATAAATATTTTCATTCCTATACTGTTTTATTCCCTCACTTGTTACTTCCATAACTACAACTTCACACCCTGCTTTTTGCATTGTAAAAAAAAGCTTTTGTAACTCTCCAGCTCCAGGCATTGTCATATGAGAAGTATTTGGAAATTCATCATCTCCAATACGAATATTTGCAGTCCCAATCAATCCTGTTTTTATTCCATTTTTCTGTAACACTGCCCACACAAAATTTGCAGCGGTACTTTTCCCCTTTGTTCCTGTAATTCCAATAACCCGCATATGCTTTGATGGATTCCCATACCATAATGCAGCACCATAACTCTTTATTTTATGGTATTGCAAAATACGATCTTCAGAAAGAATTGTTTTTATCAATGATTTTATTTTTTTTATCATAATATCTGTAATATAATATCTACAAAAGTGTGCATAAAAAGAAAATATTTATTCCATAATATTTTCTAAAATGGTCGCCTTCATCTGCCTCCGAATAATACTATACAAAACAGCGAGCAATATACAGATTAACCCCACAAAAACACCCAGCACAACTTTTACATCAATGGTAAAAATTTCTGGTGGAAACAAAAACAAATTTATATGAGTTCTCCAAAATATCTGTAAACCATATAGCCCAACACTTCCAAATACCAACCCAGAAACAATCGCAACAAATGCTACCCCTCCAGACTGCAATGCAAATATATACGATACTATTTTTTTCGAAACTCCCATTGCTTGCAAAATCCCAATTGTTTGTTTTTGTTCTATAAGCACCACCTGCAACACAGAAAATAGAAAAAGAAATGATAATAACAGCGTAATAGAAGAAGAAAAAAGAAGAACCCACTGTAAAATACTCGTTACTTCAGAGATTTTATTTGCAATTGCATCATGTGGTTTTATTTTCATCCCCATGTTTTCCAATATTTTTTTTAACTGCTCTTGTGTTACCCCATCATGTGCAAGTACATGAAATTTTGAATACTCTGTTGTACTCTCCCCAAAAAATTTTTGTAATGCACGCACTTTAGACAACGGAATTGCCACCCCAACCATCGGAGCAAATGATGAAAACCCCGAAACAAATAACTCATTTTTATCGCGACGAACACGACTCATCGATGGTAAAAAAGTAGATTTCCCAAATTCTGCAGAAACATATTTTTTAAGAAAAAAATCATTCGATAAAACAAATCCACTCATTACAGTCTGAACAAAAGAGTTTATAATATCTACAGATAAAGGATTTACCAATACAGGAACACTCTCAGGTTTTTCATTGTCATACTCTTGAAATGTTGAAAATAACTCATCATCTATCCCATAAATAAAATATAAATCTAAAGAAAATGTTTTTGAAAATGGCAAAGAAATATCAAAAGAAAACGGAACAAGTAACGCTGTTTCTTTATACACTTTTTGCACCTCTGGTATCTTTTCTAACCGATGCAACAACTCATCATTTATTTCAATATGATTCTCTGGATTTTTTTCTACAGATACAATTGTTTGCTTTGTAAAGAAAATTGACTCTAATGAAGATTTTATTCCTATTTGAACAGATAAAAACATATAAAATAAAGCCGTTCCTACAAACACCCCAAAAAATACTAAAAAATATTGCCACTTGCGAGACAATAAAAATTTTTCTGCCAACAATACAATCTGCGAAAATGAGATAGAAAAAGTATGTAATTATTCGTATTAAGATTCTGAGCTAACAACATCTGAATGTTCTAATGTAACTGCAGAACGCACAAGGTCAAAAATTTGACGAGATGATTTTTGCGGTTCTTTTACCAAAGTAATAGAAAAATCTGCTAAATGATTTGATGTACGAATTTGAATTGTTCCAATCGAAAACATTGTATTTAAAAAACCCTTAATATCTCCCGTCACATCTTGAATATTTGACAACCGTGTTTCTACAATATTTTTATGAAAAAAATCAATTTGTGAAATATCAATAACCCTATCATTCGTTACAAAAATCACATCAAATGCGTGATTAAACCATCTTACAACATAGCCAAATGTTACTAATGCAATATAAATAAAAGAAAAAAACACTAATAACAGAAAATTTTTCGTCATATATTCTCCACCTGCATAATAAAACAATGCAAATGCAAGAAGCACAACCCCCACACTCACAAGAAACCATCGTACAAACACCAATACATCTATTATCCAATGACGCCGTATAACAAAATGCAACACCTCACCCTCCGAATACGAAAACTCATCGGTTTCATACTGCAAAAACCTATTCATAAAAAAAGAGAAAAGAGACTAATAAGAATAATAATCACCAACCATCGACGCTGCACTATTTGGACCATTAAAAATTCTATCAAATACCAATACCAAAGCATCACGAATTTTTTCAAAACTAATATATTCTCCTACTGCAAAATTTGCGACATTCCCCAACAAGAAAATAAACCCAAGTGCTAAAAACGCAACCACAAGACCAATCACTGCATATCGAATTGTTCCCATTGCACTTTTAATTTTTTCATCATCTCCTCCAGAAAAAATAAGGGCAAGACCGCCGTAAAACATATAATAAATACAAAGAATTGCCGCAAACGATAAAAACAAACCTATTCCTAAATTTAAAAGAAAAATAGGGTCAAACACTTGCTGAATTGTAAATTCATAGTCCATATTATTATGTTAAAATTATTATTATTTTGTGTTTTCACATTAAACCTTTCTATCTCAAAGTATACAAAAGTATTCATATATTTGAAATTGTTTTTTACCCTCGTAAATTTACCCATACCGATTCCTCAGAAAACACTTCTTCTGTTCCTGCATCAACTTTTTTTGCCAATTCTAGCATTTCTTTCACATGCGTTGGATTAAAATCTTTTGAACCTAACCCATATACAAATGGAACGATAGTTGGCTTATTTTCTCCATCGTACATTGCACTTTTCACCTCCATAGATAATGGTGCTGATTCTCCTCCTGCAGGAGAAGTCTTATCCATAACCATTACAACTTTTGCATCTTGCAACATTTGTCGCACATATTCACTTGGAAATGGTCGATATGTTCTAAGCCGTAAAATACCTGCTTTAATTCCATTTTTTCGCATTTCATCTACTCCAGTTTTAATTGTTCCAAACGAAGAACCAAGCTGTACATATACAAATTCTGCATCTTCCAATAAATAATCTTCTCCAAAACTTGCATAGTTATACCCAGAGTCTCGCGAAAATTTTTCATTAAATTGTGCACCAACCTCCGAAATAACTTCATATGAATTTAACAACCCTTGAAGCTGATTTCTTCGCGCTTCTTGATAATAATCAGGACGCGTTGCTCCACCATACGAAACAGGATTATCAATATCAAGTAGGGCATTTTTAATATTCGCCTTTCCTATAAACTCTTGCACAGCATTATCATCTTCTACCGTAATTTCTTGATGCGTATGGGTTACCAAAAACGCATCCATATTAATCATAAGTGGAGTTCTTACATCGTCATGTTCTGCTATCAAAAACGATTGTAATAATAAATCATACATTTCTTGTGCATCTTTTGCATACATTTGAATAAACCCACAATCTCGCTCTGCCAATGAATCTGAATGATCACAATGAATAGAAAGAGGAGCACCCAATGCTCTATTTCCATTTATCAAAACAATTGGAAGCCGTAATCCAGAAGCATTCCACAATACCTCACTCATTAATTTTAACCCTTGTGATGCAGTAGCCGTAATAACACGACCTCCAGCAGCACATGCTCCTACACAGGCAGACATAGCAGCATGTTCACTTTCCACAGTCATAATTTCTGTTTTCACTTTTCCATCATTTACATATTTTGTAAACACCTCAAATATATAAGAAGTTGGAGTAATAGGATATGCCGGCACAACCTCAGGAGCAATTTGTCGCATTGCTTCGGCCGCTGCATGATTTCCATCTAAAATTTTTAATTCACTCATATGTTTTTATTCAAAAATTACTTTCTTTTTACATACATATTTTACAAAAAAACAAATCATAAATCTACACGAGTTATCCCCTCTCTTTATATTATTATGCTATAATTTATATAAACACAGTATTTTCTCTTGATTAATCATCATTATCATGATAATATTATCTGATAACCCTACCAATAGAGATTTTATTGAAGTGTTATTAGAATAATAAACATAAACATACTCTTTTAATTCATATCTTATGCAAAACAAATGGACAGCTTCAGTTTCTAAAACTGATGAACAACAACCAGCTCCAGAAAAAAATAATTCTAAAAAAATTGGTCTTGCCATGGGAATTGTTGGAGCAGTTCTTGTAACTGCAGGTGCAGCACCAATGCTTTTTGGCAATGCAGACAATCTTACAGGAGATGTAACTGATACACAAGAAGCTGTAGACCCACTTGTTGCACTCCTTTCTGGAGGAACTACAACTTCTATAGAATCTCCTGTTCCTACTGCAACACCTATAGCAACACCTACTGCAAAACCTCTTTCAACACCTGTTGCGACTGTTGCACCAACAAACACTGCAGTTACTACTACAGATAAAACGGTAAAAGTAACAAATAAGAACACTGGAACAGCAGACAAAACTGGAGAAGAATTTCATAACGCATCTCCACTTTCAAACACTTCTATTGAAACAGGAAATACTTCCATTAAAACAAATGGGAATAATACAAGTATTACAACTGGAAACACTTCTATTAAAACTACTGGAAATAACACAAGCATAACAACTGGAAATACATCTGTTCAAACAAATAAACAAGTGATTAAAACACCAAAAAATATTCAAACAGGACTTGATGCAAATCTTATGCTTGGACTTCTCTTTCTTATCGCAAGTGGAGCATTATTTATTCGATCACGAAAATCTGCATAATACGCAGATACTATTTACACTACACACTGTTCACAAATGACTGAAACACAACAAACAAACATTTCATCATTGGAGAAAAATACAAAAAACGAAGAAAAAAAAGAAAGTAAAACAAAGAAAATAAAAAAACTTTCTAGTGCTGAACTTAAAAAAATCAGAATCGCTGAAAAAATACTAAAAGAAGGGATGACAAGTGTACGAGACTTGATATCCCCTTCTTCGTTTAAAGTAAATTTTCGAAATATACAGATTGGTGAAACATACGCAAAAACATTTTTTGTGTATGCATACCCTCAATATATCTCTGCAAACTGGCTCTCTCCAGTAATTGACCTTGATGCACAAATCGATGTCTCTCTTTTTGTATTTCCATATGAATCAGGAGATATTATGAAACAGCTACGAAAAAGAGTTACAGAAATGCACTCTACAATAAATATGGAAAGAGAAAGAGGGTTAGCTCGAGACCCAAGTTTAGAAGCTGCACTACAAGATGCAGAATTATTACGAGACCAACTTGCTCGTGGGCAAGAAAAATTTTTTCAATTTGGACTTTATTTTACAATTTATGCAGACAACGAAGAAAGCATAAAAAAAACACAAATAACTATTCAATCGATGCTGGGTGGAAAACTTGTTCTGTCTAAACCAGCAGATTTTCAACATCAGCATGGATTCGAAACAACACTTCCACTTGGAATAGATAATTTAGAAGTATATAGAAGTATTAATACCGAACCTCTTTCTTCAAGCTTTCCATTTACAAGTTCTGATATGAGTACAGGAGAAGGTATTTTATATGGAATTAACAGACACAATAACTCATTAATTATTTTTGATAGATTTTCTTTGGAAAATGCGAACTCGGTAATTTTTGCAAAATCAGGATCCGGAAAATCTTTTGCTGTAAAACTTGAACTCCTTCGTTCTCTTATGATGGGAAGCGATGCAATTGTTATTGATCCAGAAGATGAATACCAAAAACTTGCAGAAGTTGTTGGAGGAACTACTATTAAAATGTCTCTTAATTCTATTCAACGAATTAACCCATTTGATATTCCACACCCAATGCGAGATGAAATTCTTCGACCAGGAGACCTTCTTCGATCAGCAATAATTTCAATGATTGGACTTCTAAAGCTGATGCTTCAGGGAATTACACCAACCGACGAAGGGATACTAGACAAAGCACTTATTGATACATACGCACTAAAAGGAATTACCATGAATGATGAAGATCCATCTCAAATGGAACCGCCTATAATGTCTGACCTCGAAAATGTTCTTCGACGAATGAATGGAGGACAACAACTTGCCGATAGACTATCTAAATTTACAACCGGAAGTTATTCTGGTATTTTCAACAACCAAACGAATATTGACTTTGATGTGAATTTTCTTGTGTTTCAAATTCGAGACCTCGAAGAAGAGCTTCGCCCTATTGCAATGTACACAGTTCTTGATTTTATATGGAATAGAATTCGTGCTAAATTGAAAAAACGAATACTGGTAATTGATGAAGCATGGACAATGATGAAACACGAAGATAGTGCTAAATTTCTTCATGGACTTGTAAAACGAGCCAGAAAATATTATTTAGGAGTAACAACAATCACGCAAGATGTAGAAGATTTTTTACACTCAAAATATGGAAAAGCAATTATCACCAATTCATCTATGCAATTACTGCTAAAACAAGCACCTTCTGCAGCAGATATATTGGAAAAAGTTTTTCATTTAAGCAAAGGAGAAAAATACCTCCTTATGAATTCTGAAGTAGGACAAGGTATTTTATTTGCTGGAATGGAACATGCAGCCGTACAAATTATTGCATCATACAGTGAAGAAAAAATTATTACTACAGACCCAGAAGCAATACTACAAGCACAAGAAATCGAAGACAATAATATAAATTTAGACCCTTTAGACTAAATCACCACCAGAAATAGGTTCTTTTTTAGGAGTTCCAATGTGTCGCGGAAATTGTGGCATCATTGGTTCTACCTTTTTTATATACCATAATTCTCGTTTTTCTTCTGTTGGCAAAGTATAATGAAAAATATCTTCAGCAAACCCTCCAAAATAATCCAACACAACATCATCTTCGTCGAGATTATGCTCTGGACCTCTATATGCTAATAAATATTTTTTTTCTTTTAAAAAACCCATTGTCATTTCTAACATCGGTGAAAAATTTGCAAATGCTCGCGTTACAATCATTTCATATTTTTCTCGATGTTTTTTTTCGTGTGCGAGTGCTTCTGCTCTTCCATTTAAAATATACACATTTTTCAAACCTAATTGCCGTGCAAATTCATCTACGCATTTTAATTTTTTTGCAACACTATCCAATGGATAAAAATCTATTTCTGGAAAAAGTATAGCCAGCGGAATAGTTGGAAATCCTCCTCCTGTTCCCATATCTAAAATAGTTTTTGGATTATTTTTTGATATAAAATCTACACTACTCAATGAATCATAAATATGTTTACTCCAAATGAGGTTCGGCTCACGAATTGCTGATAAATTTATATGCGAATTTTTTTCTCTAAAAATTTCTACAAATTTTTCCAATTTTTCAAATTGCTCATCTGTAAGATTTGGAACAATTTTTTTCAAGACTTCTTTATATTCTGACGATATAATTTTTTCTGACATAAAATATATATTTAATTATACAAATTATACACAGTATACAAAAAATATACCTTTTTTACGAGATATATTTTTTAATCGAACATTCAAGGTTACATTAGACCACTTTATTTAAAAACCTTAAAACTTTAATACCTAGTATTTTAGTATCCTATATCTTCATCATATAGAGGTTCTAATATTTTTTTCAGCATATCACTCTAAATCCTCTTTATCTAATTCGTACCCATCTAGATCTACATCCAGACCACCTGATTCTTTATAGTATATGTCTGAATCATTTTTATTATCTGCATCATCTAATGAACCTTTAGACTCTTCCTCATAAATATCCTCTTCCGATAGTTTATACAGAGAACCCTCAGTTTCTCTAGAATATACAGCCTCTGCATCTAATTCTTTGTCACTTTTATCATCGAATGAAGCGTTTTCAGATTCATATCGTTGCTTTCTCTCTTGTTGTAACGAATATCCAACCACATCGCCATATGCATCAGTAAGATAATCACCTTTAAGAATTTCGTCCTCAGATGGACCTCCACTCTCTTTAACTGAAGCATCATAATATGACATATCAACCTCACTCCGTAATGCATCCAATCGATAAACATTGGACTCTAATTCATAAGAACTAACCTTTTCTATCCTAGTACTTGGACTACTTGGCCACTCTGGTCTTGTTAAAGCCATTTTTTATATATTTATATGTTATTATTTTATTTTTTTTATTTTATTTTTTAACAGCCTTTAAAACTGTATCATCCTCACCATCAACCTGTATCCTAATAGAAAATCCATTAGGAATATCACTATATGTAACTTTTTTTGGAGGTGTATCAAATGCGACAAGAGTACCTGGATCGAATGCTATGTTTTCTTTCCCTTGAGAAATACTAATTTTATAATCTGATGAATTTAACGAAAACCCTATCCCTTTCTCTACAAATCCTTTAGCAGATAAGCTTTTCATTACTTCTTCAGATAAAAATTCTGAAAATTTACCATTATTCTCATTTGGACCTATCCATTCTAATTTTTTTCCTACGCGCTCAGAGGTTGAATAATAACCCTCAAGTTCTTCTAGCAATGTGTTCAGCCCATATTTTATATTTCCACTTGCAATAACATCACCTTCTTTTGTTTTTAATTTCAGACCACTCTTTGAATTCTCTCTATCTAAATAGATTCCATCTTCTCTCGCTCGCTCAAGTATCGGTAACAATTTACTATCAACTTGAAGGTCTGCATTTTTTTGCACCTTTTCATGAAATTTCATATCAATAAAATCTAAAGCATTTATTGTTGGCTTTAATTCTTCATAGGTTCCTTCTCTTTCTCCAAAATCCTTAGGATCTCTTTTCACAGCCTTTAAAATTGTACTATCTTCACCTTCAAACTCTATTGTAATAGTAAAGCCATTATCTAACTCTTCATATGTAAGATTACTGGGACTTGAAGTAAATGCAACAGGCATATTTGGATCAAATTCAAGTATTTGCCCACCTTTAGAAATAGTAATTTCATACCCTGATGAATTTAACCGAAACTCTTTTCCATTTTCCACAAACCCTTTTTTAAATAAAGTTTTCATAACTTTTTCAGATAAATAATCTGAAAATTTACCGTGATTTTCATTTGGACCTACCTCTTCTAATTTATTTTCTGAACTATCAAGTTGTGAAATTTTTTTTTGGAGAGAGTCTAAACAAGACCGTGAATCACTCACACATTGTTTAGTCAATGTAATACCATCCGCCGATTCACAAGACGCAGTATTGGTGTGAGCATTATATTCACACCCCTTATAAATACTTCTTTTTTCTAAAAATTGAAAATTATGAGCTGACCGGAAACAAGTACTGAATGTATACATATCCTATAAAGTTAAATAATTATTATGAAGATTTAAAACCTTCATACAATTATAGCACTATAAATAAAAAAAAACAAACCTATTTTCAAACTTTAATACCTATGATTTTTATTATACACAAAAACATGAGATTATAAACATATAATAGATACATATTTTAAAACTCCAAACATTATGACAAGTAATCAAAACAATCCTTTTGATAAATTTACAGACGATGCAAAAAAAGCATTACAATTTGCAGAAGCATTATCACAAAAAGAAAAACAAACTATTACAGGAACTGGACATCTTTTAGTAGCAATGGCAAACAACTCAAAATCATTATGTTCAGGTATTTTACTTGCGCATGGAATTTCAGAAGAAAATATATTACTTGCACAACAAAGTATTGAAAACGAAGAAGCCGATCCAGAATTTATCTCTACGCTTTCTTCACCTCTGCGACTTGCCATTGAAGAATCTATAGATATTGCTCAAGAATATAACCATACTGAAATTGGACTAGAGCATATTTTACTCGCTTTTTTACAAAACCCTAATTGTAAAGCTTCAAAAATTCTTAGCCTTATGAGTGTGTATTTTCTAGAAATTCAAAATGATATTACAGACCTCTTACATCAAATTTCAGATGAAAATATTCAAGAAACACAAACCACAGAAGAACTTACAAAAGACAAAATAAACGATTTATTTAATGGACTTTCCGGAGCAGTTGGAATTATGAATAAAGGAGATTTATCTGAACTCTTTTCAGAACAAAAACCATGGAAGAAAAAACAAAATAAAAACAATAACACTTTTCCAGATTCTGAAGATAATTTTTATACTGATGATCTTGAAGAAACAAATACTCCTGCTCTCGACTTTTTTTCTACAGATTTTACAAAACTTGCACAAAAAGAAGAACTTGACCCTGTTATTGGACGAAAGACAGAAATAGAGCGTGTAATGCATATACTCAACAGAAAAACAAAAAATAACCCTATTATACTCGGAGAACCAGGAGTTGGAAAAACTGCTGTAATAGAAGGGCTTGCACAAGCAATTCATAATGGAGAAGTGCCGTCTGGCCTATTAAATAAACGAGTATTAGCACTTGATATTGCAGGAATGATTGCGGGAACAAAATATAGAGGAGAATTTGAAGAACGCCTCAAAGAAGTAATTGATGATGCTATCGCAAGCAAAGGAGAAGTCATTATTTTTGTAGATGAAATTCATACAATCGTAGGAGCAGGTGGCGGAGATGGAACACTTGATGCAGCTAATATTTTAAAACCAGCTCTCTCTCGAGGAAAAATCCAAATGATTGGAGCAACAACATTCGATGAATACCGAAAATATATAGAAAAAGATAAAGCTCTTGATAGACGATTTCAACCGGTAAAAGTAGAAGAACCAAGCGAAAAAGAAGCTGTTGAAATTTTAACAGGTCTGAAAAAATCATTTGAAAAATTTCATAAATTAAAAATTACACCGTCGGCTATACAATCTGCAGTACACCTTTCAAAACGATTTATTACTGATCGATTTTTGCCAGACAAAGCAATAGATTTACTCGATGAAGCATGTGCCGCAAAGGGACACAGAAGCCAAAAAGTAAGCAAAGAGGTAAAAGCACTTGAGAAAAAAATAAAAAAACTTTTGAAACAAAAAGAAGACGCTGTTCATAGCAACAATTATGAAAAAGCAATAAAACTCAAAGAACAAGAACTTGCATATGAAAAAGAAATGCAAAAACTGCGAAACATAGAACCATCTCTTGCCGAACGCATCATTATTGACCATAGACATATAGAAGAAACTGCATCAAAAATAACTGGTGTTCCTCTCGAAAAACTTGATAACGATGATATAGAAAAACTTCTTTTCCTTTCTACCACTCTTGAACGACAAGTAATTGGACAAAAAGATGCTATTGAAAAAATCACAAAAGCAATTCATCGATCACGCGCAGGAATTTCTGATCCAAACAAACCTATTGGAAAATTTTTATTTTTAGGACCAACAGGAGTTGGAAAAACAGAACTTGTTCGAGTTCTTGCCCGTGAAATTTATGGAAAAGAAGAAAGTTTAATAAAAATTGATATGTCTGAATTTGCAGAAAAACATGCAACTTCACGACTTGTTGGTGCAGCTGCAGGATATGTTGGATATGAAGAAGGAGGAGAACTTACGGAAAAAGTTCGTAGAAACCCTTATTCGCTCATATTATTTGATGAAATTGAAAAGGCACATATTGATTTCCAAAATATGTTATTACAAATTTTTGAAGACGGATACCTCACTGATAACAAAGGACGAAAAATTGATTTTAAAAACACTCTTATTGTTTTAACTTCTAATATTGGAGCAGAAATTTTAACAAACTCCGCAACAAAAATTGGATTTACTATGCAATCATCACAAGCAGAAAAAGCACAAGAAGATTTTGCAGAAAAATCTGCACTCGTACTCGAACAAGTAAAAAATTATTTTAAACCAGAATTTATTGGGCGACTCGATACCACTATTATCTTTAAACCACTCAGCAATAAATCAATACGAGCAATTGTTGTACTCGAACTTAAAAAACTTACAAAACGATTAAAAAAATATAATTTAAATATAACTGCATCAGAAGGAGTTATTACATATCTCGCAAAAGAAAGTTTCGATAGTGCAAGTGGAGCACGAAAAATTAAAAAAATTATTCAAGAACAAGTTGAAGATGCGATAACCCATACACTTCTTACCGAAAAAATAGTACATAACGCATCTATCAAACTCATTTCACAAAGAGGGAAGAAAAAAGGAGTACTTGTTCAAATTGAAAAATTATAATTTTATACCTAATTATTGTGAAAAATATAAAAATTTGCTGGATAGACAACGGAGATATACTTGGAGGTGCCGAACTCTTCTCTATAGATATGATATATGGACTCATTCGATTTGCACATGAACACCCAGAAACCTCTTTTCAGCTTGATATATTTTCACACTCAACAAACCGCAGCAATGCGTTTGCACGAAAAATACAAACAGCAATACAAACACTTAAAAATAACACAGAGATCAACGCAAGTAACAACCTATCGATTAACCATAAAGAATTATTTTTACCATCACTCAAACCATTTTCCTATACGAATTGTAAAAACTTTATACAATCTGTACTTCATCTAAAAAAAATTGTTACCACAGAAAACTACAACATTGTATACTGCAATACTGTACGATCTGCACTCATAACAGGAATTGCACAATTTTTCTTTCCACAGCACACAAAAACAATCTATATGGCACACGATTACACCTTTCCACATATCCTTGGAAGGTTTATTATTCCACGATTTTCTCAAGTGTTAGCGTGCTCATACGCAGTAAAAACATACTTAATTGACATGAAAATAAAAGCATGGAAAATTGAAGTAATTGAAAATGGAATAGATATTGCATTTTTAGAAAGCATTCCAAAAATACAACCACCTCTTTTTTCTATTGGAATTATTGGAAGAATCACTCAATGGAAAGGACAAATGACAGTACTTCAAGCAGCCCTATGGTTAAAAGAAAATGCACCAGAATACCCATTTCACTTTACATTTTATGGAGAATCATCTCAAAAAATGGAAGATTTACAATTTGAACAAGACCTTCATAAATTTGTAAAAAATAACAATCTTATAGAAAATATCACATTTGCAGGGTTTACATCTCTTCAAATTGCATTACAACAATCAAAAATTATCATTCATGCTTCTACAGAAGATGAACCATTTGGACGCACTCCAATAGAAGCGGCAGCGAGCGAAAGAATCGCGTGTATTTCAAATATTGGAACTCCTGCAAAAATCTTTACCGACAAAAAAAATGCCTTCTTTTTTGAAGCAGGAAATCCAGAAAGCCTCGCGCATACACTTGCAATTATTGCTCATAACAAAGATACATCATTAGAAATTGCAAAAAATGGAAAAGCTTTAGTACAAGATAAATTTGATATACAAAAAATATCAAAACGATTTTTTAATTTTTTTATTTAAAAAAAGAGATACAGTAACTCTACTATACTCTTATTTTACAAACCCCAGATATATCTACTGATTAAAATCGAACTGTATTACTGCTTCTACAATAAGATATGCAAGAAGCGATACAACAGCCCCAACCACAGCATAAATAAGTATCTTCTTTGCCTTAGAAACCACCTCATCATCACCATCTCGTAATACCATCATTCCCCCTGCATATATAAACAATAACAATGCAAGCGTTCCCATCAATGCTAAAATAGTTTGAATAAACTCAGGAATTAACTCGGATCGAAGATCTCCCTTCGCTAAATTATCAAGCTCTGATTGTGACTCAATAGCAAGCTCTATATCAGGATTTTTCCCTGAATCAAAAGAAATATTACTTACAATCTCAACAATCGTATACGACAATGTAATAATAATTAACCCAACCAAAGACCAGCGAATTGTATCAATTGCTTTCCCTTTTAGTTCTTCATCTTCTGGACTCAACATTAAATAAATTCCCGCAACAACTATCAATAAAATTGCAATCGCCACAGAAAGACTTATTCCATACGACATCCATGCAGGAATAGCATCTGTAAAAAACCAATGCTCAAAGATACCATTATTTGATGCAATAGTATCTGATTCTATAAATTCATCAAAATCTGATGGATTAAAATCTACAATTTCATTCAGTGATGGAATTGCATCTGCTAACAATGATGAAGCATTACTAAAAATCATTTTTAAATAAAAGAGAAAATGTGGAGATAAATAATACCATTCATATAAGTATACCAAAAAAAATAAACTATATCAATCTGATATAGTTTATTTTGTAGCATTTTTCTTTTCTTAATTTGTGTCTTAACTTTTACTCATTTCCTCCTCCAGTAGCTACATTTGCAATAAAGTCTACTAATGTATATGACAGTACAATAACCGCAACCCCTAGAATAGCATACATAATAGTGGTTCGTGCTCCAGTAACAGCTTCTTCATCTCCATCACTAAAGATAATTTTCACACCACTGTAAATAATAATAACAAGAAGTGCGAGACCAAGAAATAAAAACAAGTAATTTATAATTTTAATTACCGATGTTTGTAAATCATCTTCACTTGCTGCATCTGTTTTAATTCGTGTATCAATTCCAAATGGATTATCAACAGAAGCTAACAACCCATTCACATCTCCAGAAAATAATACAGATGGAAGCTCCGAAAGCAATCGTGCTGAATTATCGAGATATGCCGATAAAATACTTGTATCTTCAGAATACGAAACTGTTACTTGTGATTCATTATCTATAGTATTTGCTGAAACAGCAGAAGACATAAACCCAACAGCAGCAACAAGACTAACTATCGAAGACTTAATAAAAGTAGAAATTTTATTCATACTATTTTTTGTTTAAATTGTACTAACCACTATTATGATACCACAGATGCTTCAAATTCTGCAATTGCAGATAAAATTGCTTCATGACGAGCAGTCTGTGCAGCAGCAGCTGTAGCTCTTCTTCCTTTTGCACCAAGACTTCGTTTTCGCTTACTTGTAGGCTGAAGACGCTTAATTCTATGAAGACCATGTTGTCGTGACGATGTTCTATTTGACATATTATTTTATAAAATTATTTTCTTATGATATACTTTTCAATATAAAATCTTGAGAGACAGTAGCAGAAAATACTAAAATATGCAAGGGTATTTTTCAAGATTTACCGTGTACTATTCCTTTTATTTATCTTTCTGTGTTTCTTTTTTCTTTTGCAAAACTCCACAAAGAAGTTCAAAAAAATGCAAAGCAATTCTTCTTAAAACTCCTTATTTCATCACTTTTACTCGTTTTTTCTATTTGGTGGCAAAATACACTTTCTATACAAACGGATATTTCAGCCCTTAATATTCCTGTTGGAGATATCATGTTTTTTATTATCCCAAAATATGACCTCTCTATTTTATATTTCCTCGGAATGTGGATACTATTTCCTATTACTCTACTCTATAGTCTTTTCAATACTCCAGAAAAAATTCCATTTATGATTTTTACACTTGCACTATTTTTCTTTATTCGAGGTATTTGTATTGCCTCAACATATATTGGAATTCCACCAGATCATATAACTCCATCTCTGAACACCTCTATTAATATATTCTCTATTGTACAATTTTTTAGAAATGATTTATTTTTTTCTGGACACACAGGACTGCCGTTTCTCCTCGCTCTATTCTTTTGGAATGTTATAAGACTACGAATACTTTTTATTACCATCTCTATTATTATGGCATTTACTGTCTTAAGCATGAGAATTCATTATTCTATAGATATTATAGGCGCATATTTTATAACATATGGAATATTTACAATTGCTCTTTCCTTCTATGCAAAAATAGAAAAAATGCTGAACAGAAAAGAAAAATCCCTCCTATAAACAAAAATACGCGAGGACCTGTTTGCACAACCCACTCTGGATACACCATTGGTTTATTTTCCGGTGATTTATGAAACTGTGATTCTAAGGGAACTCCCACTACTTCGTCATATGAAAAGAGTATATTTCCATTATCATCAAGTGCATCAACAGTAATATAATATTTCACATGTGGAATAAGATCCTTCATTTGAAACGAAGTAACATAAGAAATTTCTTCTTCCTGAGCATATGCATGCGATGCTAACCCATAATACAATTTATATTGTGTAACATATTTTTCTGTTTTTCGATTTTTATACTTCTCCCACCCCACAACAATAGCTTCTTCTTTATTTGTAATAAAAATTTTTGGATTCACAACTGGCGTAGGGGTAGCAGGTACTGGTGTTGGAGTAACCGGTACCGGTGTTGGAGTCGCAGGTGTTGGAGTAGCAGGTGTCGGAGTCGGAGTAGGTGTCGGAGTAGGCGTTGGTTCAATAATAACTAACGATACAATTTCTGATTTTTCATTTTCATCTCCTGCTATATCCATAGCGGTAATCTGAAAATAATATGTGCCAGATGATAAATTCTCTAAAGATACTGTATTTGTGGTTTTAGAAACTGTGTTAATTTTTTTTAAAGAAGCTTCATCATTTTCTATTCCAGAATGCACAATATATACAAGTGGAGGATCGGAAAGTAAATCCCATGAGAGTGTTGTCGTTTTATTGTCTTTATCATATTTCGCTTTCAAGTTTTTAATTCCTTCCTTTTTTATCTCCTCTGATTTCACGGTAAGAACAGAAGACAATGGCACTTTATCTGTATTCTCTAAAGTATCAGTTATAACAGAATATAATGTATATTCCCCCAACTTTTTCGGACCATTAAACACTGCTTTATACTTTCCATTCCCAATACTGTTTGCAACAATTGTTGTTTTTTTTGCATCACTTATTTCAATTTCAACACTCTTTACATCTTTACTATCACGCAAAGAAACCGTTACCGTAACCTCTTGCTCTGGTGTAATTACATGAGGAGAAAACACTGCAGACATAACACTTGGAGCACTTGTATCCACTGAAAAATGTATATCATCAGAAACAGTACTCGCACTTTGTTTTTGATACGCAACAACAATATGATCCCCATCTAAAACATTTTTCAATAATCCCTTAAACTTTCCATTTTCATCAACACTTACTTCTAAAACTGGTGTTCCATCAAGAACAATTTTTACATCTGAATACGGTAACCCTTTTCCCGTAACTGCAATATTTTTACTTGAGAATTTTGACTCATCAGAAGGAGTAAGAAGTATAACCTGCTCTTCACCTTCTCCGTTACTACCAGAAGTTTTTTTATTTTCCACTGTTACAATTTTTTTTGCAAAAATATTATAATTAATCTCTTCTATAGAAGGGTCATATTTATACACTTCTAATGAATGCTTTCCTTCAAGCGAAAATACTACAGACCGAGAAAATAATATTTTCCCTTGATCATTTTTCAAAAACTTATACACACCATCCTCTCCAGGAAGCACAATATTACTATCTGTTGGTACTTTTATAATAATAGAACCTTCAAAATCTTTTACGACATTTCCATCTACATCTACCGCTGTTATCTCTAAATAATTCGCATCATCTTCAAGCGTTACTACATCTGGAAATTTTAAGAGAAACCGTGAAACTCTCGATACATCTTCTCCATTTGTAATATCTGCCGAATATATATTTTCTGAAGTTTGCAAAGGAGTATAAAACTGCACCTGTATTGTATTCGATAAAATAGAATCATATGTTTCATCTTTTACTGTAAATGTTGAAACTCCTGCTGTATACGATGATACATAAAAAGAAACCTCTCCATCACCAGAAGTCATATCCGAAGAAACATACGAAACAGAATCCGAAGGCCTATCTGAATAGAGTTTTACTCTATGGCCATCAATTGGATTTTGAAATCTATCATATAAAAGTGCAGAAACCTTTACTCTTCCCCCTGTCCGAACCGCATCATCCAGAGCATATACCTGCGAATGTGCAACAGATAATTCATCTGCATAAATATGAAATACTTGCGGTATTGCATCTGCATACGACTGCGTAGTATCTACAACAACAAACTGATATTCCCCTGCTTTTTGTAGATTTTCTGCAGGAACAACAAACGAAGTCGATCCATCTTTTTCTAATTCCACAGAATATGTCTGTACATTACCATCAAAAACAATGATTATTTTTTTTGATGCATATGCCTCTCCATTTTGAATAACGATTTCCGTTCCGTACCCAGCAATAGAATCAAATGCTTTTATACTCAAAGAATTTGCAAATACCGAAGAAGTACACAATAGAAAAAAGAGAAAAAAAGTACTCATAGTACATACTCTACTCCATAGCCGAGAAATAGTAACAATATAACTCATAAATAAAACAATCTATATAATATTTGTGTTTCAGATCATTATATCATATAATTCTAGAAAAACTTTCTATATTAGCTATACAAAAATATAAATACATTGTGTAATAACAATATATACAATTCTACTTCCCTTTTTTTACCCCATACCGCATGAAAATTTTTGATACACATACTCATGACTACTTTTCTACTTTTGATGCAGACCGAAATACAATGCTGAGCGATGATTTTAATGCAGGAGTACAACACAAAATCCAAATCGGATGCGATATAGACACATCTTCTCAAGCCATTGCACTTGCAAAAACAGACACAAGAATGTTTGCAACAGTAGGACTTCACCCTTGCCATGTAGAAGAAAATGTTCAAAATGCACACACTACAACTCCTCTTGAACACTGCTTTACATATTTTGAAAAAGAATTACAAAACAATACAGATAACAAAATAATTGGAATTGGTGAAACAGGCTTTGATTTTTATCACAAAGATACTCCAGAAATGCGAAAACAACAAAAACTCTCTTTTGAAAAACATATTGATTTATGCAAAAAATATTCACTTCCAATCATTATTCATACACGAGGAGCTCGCGATGAAACACTTGAATTTTTAGAAAACAATCCCATTACAAGAAACAAAGAAATAACAGGGGTTATTCATTGTTTTTCAGAAAATGCAGAATTTGCAAAAAGCATTACCGATAAATTTAATTTTTTTATTTCAATTGGTGGTGCAGCAACATACCCAAAAAGCCATGAAATTAGAGATGCTATAAAAAATACACCAATAGAATATATTGTTACCGAAACAGATAGCCCATATTTAGCACCACAAAGTGTAAGAGGAAAACGAAACCAGTCGAAAAATATAAAAGAAGTTATTGAATTAATTGCAGAAATAAAACAAATAGACACAGAACACTGTGCCGATATTTTATTTCATAATGCACAACGACTATTTTCTATAAAATAAATCTTCTTCTTTTGAAATTTCAGCACTTTCATGCGTTTGCTGAACATCTGTAAATAATGTGTTATCTAGATTTTCAATTAAAACGAAAGGAGTACACTCTGCTGCTTGTCCCATTACAATTTCCGCACTACTTACTAAATTATCTGCAATATTAACCGTTGAAACTTCTAACTCTCGACCAAATAAATCTTTTGTTCCTCGTTCATCTTTCACACCCCAAATTCCAGACCACGCAATTCCCACTCCAACTGTTCCACGCCGTCGCATTGTTACTCGTGAATCAGAAATAATAACTCCAAAATTTTTAAGACCATATCGTTCTTTTATTTTTTGTGTATATTCATCTGCAAATTCTTGAATATTTTCTGGCCATAAAATAACTTCTCCATCTTTACTATTAGACTGATCTATTCCTGCATTTGCAATAACCACCCCATTTTTTACTGTTAATAAAAATTTATTTTTATCGACTAAAATTTCATCGGCTTCTGCAAAAACTGCCCTTCTAAAATCTTCAATATTTTCTATTTTCATAATTCGACCTTGATGCACAGCAACAATTTTTGATGAAATAACCAAAACGGTATTATCTTGTATTTTTTTAGACGGTGTATTGTGTAGGTATTCTAAAAAAAAGGTGAATATATCTTCACCTTTTTTTAAAATTCGTGTTTTTAGAGGAACAATATTCATTAAATAAAACAAATAAAACAAAAAGTATATTTTTATACTATCATAAAACTTTTAAAATCCTAAAACTCAACACATTTTTTATTTTCCTGATTCAAAAATCAACGATGAATTTTTTTGAAATTCGGCTGTACTCGTTTTATAATTTTCTTCAATAATTTCTTGTAAGTCTTCGTATCGTGAAGCATATCTTTTATTTGCATATTCTTTACATGCTCCTCCTAATAATTCTGACCCATTGATATCAATTTGCATTACAGCATTTTCTCGCTCTAATGCTGTTGTACATTGCATATATGTATTTGTTACATAACTCATATCATATATTTGCTCTATACTTCTCCCAATAGCATAGTCCACTTTTTGCAATTGTTTTTTATTTTCATTTAATGCCTCTGCAAATTGTTGTTCAGTCGAAACATCAAAATATTTTCCATCG
>CAMZKZ010000019.1 GCA_947311645.1 uncultured Candidatus Altimarinota bacterium
TAAATACTATAAATGCTTTTTCAAAAACAAATATATACAATGGGAAAATGGATAATAGTGCTGAGTACAGTACTCTTATTTTCAGCATGCCAAAACACAGAAAGAGAAACGAACACAAACACAACTCAAATACAGGAAAATAAAGAAACAGCACTACCTCCACCAGAAACAAATATCGTGCTGGAACAAATGGATACATGCAGAGAAAAAGTGAAAATAGAGCGAAGAAGAATTTCTGGAAATTCTATGTCTCCATTGTTGCAAAACAACGATAAAGTTTTTCTTTTGCACGATTACTACAAAATTTGTAATGAAAAACCGAAAAAAGGAGATCTCATTGCATACGATTTTGTGGGAGAAAAAATTCCAATTATTAAAAAATTGGTTGCAACATCAGAAGACTTTTTGCAAATAAAAAACGGAGCATTATGGATAAACGGTACAGAATATAAAAATAGCGGAAACCAAAAGTATCATTTTACAAAAGGAGAAATACGAATGCTTGAAATTTATATGAAAGGAAATCGTTTACAAAAAGATACATATTTTATATTGGGAGATAATACGGGAAACTCTCGCGATTCTCGAAAATTTGGAGCGATTCACCCAGATAAAATATTGGGAAAATTTGAACTTATTCCAAAAGAATGATAGTATTTTTATAAAAAAAATATCTTTTCTGTTTCATGAAAAAACTGGTGAATAAAAACCGTCGGGCATTTTATGACTATGAAATAGGAGATAAATACGAAGCAGGTATTTCTTTGTTGGGGTCGGAAATTAAAAGTATTCGAGAAGGAAGAGTAACCCTAAAGGGAAGTTTTGTTTCTGTACAAGGAGGCGAAGCATTTTGGAAAAGTGGAAATATTCAGCCTTGGGAACACATGAAAAAAGGAACAGGACACGACGAACAACGAGACCGAAAATTGTTGTTGCATAAAAAAGAATTAAAAAAAATAACAAAAGCATTAGACGAAAGAGGTGCAACCATTGTACCGCTCGCATTGGTATTGGTGAGAGGTCGTGCAAAATTGGAAATTGCAATAGCAAAAGGAAAAAAACAATACGACAAACGCCACGATTTAAAAGCAAAAGATATAACACGAAGAGAATTGGCAAGCGCCGTAAGGCTATAATTACAGTATTTAACAAGTGTTCTTATAGTTTTTTTAAATTTATATTATGTTGTATTTTACGGTTGGTCCTTCTCAGTTGTATACAGGAGTGCGAGAGTTTTATTCGAAAAGTTTGGAAAATGGGGTTGGGTCTATTTCGCACAGAAGTGCAGATTTTACAGAAATTTCTCAATCTGGAATTGCTCAGGCTCGTCAGTTTTTTTCTATTCCAGAAGATTATAAAATATACTATACCTATAGTGCGACAGAATCTATGGAGTTGGTAGTAAGAAGTCTTGTGGAAAAAAAATCGGTTCATGTGGTAAATGGAAATTTTGGAAAAGTCTGGTACTCAACGGCTGTTCATAATGGAAGAGAGGTAAAAAAATATGAAGTGCTCAATACAATAAATCCAGCAGCTCATATACGAGTAAATCTTGATGATATTGAAGATAGCGAACTTGTTTCTGCAGATGTAGTATGCATGACAGGAAGTGAAACAGCTTCAGGAATTGGGTATTCTCCAAAAGAAATTTCCGATTTTTCTCAAAAAATACATACCGTTTCAGAAAATACACTGCTAGCAGTAGATGTAACTTCTGGTATGGGTGCAATCGATTACGATATTTCTTCGGCAGATGTATGGCTTTTTTCTGTTCAAAAAGCCCTTGGTCTTCCTGCAGGACTTGGGTTTTTGGTATTGTCTCCAAAGGCATATGCACGAGCACAAAAAATTGCAGAAGAACGAAACAAACAAAATTCTGATTGTGGGAATCATCATGCTATTGCAAAACTTGAAGGAAAAATGGCAGGAAAATTTCAAACACCAACAACACCAAATACTCTTGCAATTGCAGGGTTTGGATATATTTGTAAACAGTTTACTGCAGATTTTACAAGCATTAAAAATCTTTCAAAGAGAACAGAAGAAAAAGCAGAATACATGTACTCATTTTTTGAATCAGAGCAAAATACATCAGGTTTTGTTCCAGCAATAGATGAACAATCGGCTCGAACACAAACAGTGATTGTTATAAAAATAAAAAATGCAGAAAAAATGTCGGAGAAAGAAGTGCAAAATATTATGCAAGCACAGGTGAAAAAATGTGAAGATGCAGGGTTTCCTATTGCGAGTGGATATGGAAAGCTACAACATACGCAGTTGCGATTGGCAAATTTCCCAGTGCATACTATGAACGATATACGCAATCTTTTAGAAAGCTTTACAAATGTGTAAAATTATATAAAAATAGATAAGTAATGTTCATTCTTTAGTTTTTAATACGTTATTCATGGCAAATAAAATAGAAGTTCCCAGTGTTTTAGACCATATTACAGATGTTGGAGCTGGACAATTTGAAGGAGTAGATTCTACATATAGAATTCGTCAACAGTATCAAAATGTAAATGTTAAAAATCCATTTGTACTTTCTGCAGGGCATTCTCCTTTGCATGTAGCTTTTGCAGGAACAACATGTTTGGCAGAAAAATCTAAAAAAAATGCGAATTGGGTATTAAATAAAATTTGGAATATAGAACAAAAAAAACGGTTGCCAATTGCATTAAATTCGGCACCACGAAATAGTGATAAAAAATCGGAAGATGGAAAAGAAGATTCTATTTTTTGGGTAAAAGTAAAAGGGCATTATGCTGATTATGTAGTGTACGGATTGCAAGTTGTGGAGTTTATAAAAGTTTTTCATAATATCGATTTTATTAAACGAGTTGTTTCTGTGAATGAAATTATCGCAGATACCTCAAAAGGGTCTCAATTTCGGTCGGCAGAACATTTGCCATTGGTGCATATTTTGCTTGCAATGGGAGAACTTGAAGAACATGCAGTATTAGAAGAAATTTCTATAGATGATATATTTGATCGGTATCCTGTTAATAATAATGCTATTGTTGCTCCATCTGATGAATATAATAATGGACGGCTAATTGTAGAGCAGTCTACACTGAAGGCATTGCTTGCATCGGGAAAATGTACAATTCCAGAAATAAGTGATAAAGAGTTGGTTGTGTGTTCTTCGCTTACAACAGTGGAACCAGGGGAGTTGTCGGTATGGCCAAGTTCGAATCATTTTCCAGATGAAAATTTAGCAGTATTAAATATTGGAACACGATGGAAACCAGGTACTACACGAGTAACAGATACAGAAGTTATTGATTTATCTGCAAAACTTTTAAATACAGTAGGAAAAAATATAGAAATTAAAATCTAGAAATTCTATACTTATTCTTTATTGTTTATATTTTCAATATTTGAAAGAGCGTAAAACCAAGAAATAAATTTTTCTTGGTTTTCTTTTTCCATTTGTTCTACTTTAAAATTATACACTCTTGTTTTATCTGCAATAAGTGGGTGCAAGGTATAGTGTATTTTTTTATTTTCACATATATTTTGTGCGGTGTTGTATTCGCATGTAAAAGTGAGTTCTAGTCCAAGTCGTGTTCGTACAGATTTTGAAAGAAGTTGGTCAAACACAAAGTTTCCAAGTGAATAAAAAATATATTTATCTTTGTATATTTCCATTGGTTGCACAACATGTGGATGATGACCAATAACACTATCGGCACCTGCATCGATAAATGCATGTGCTTTTTTTTGTGGACGAGGGTGTATTTTTTGTATGTATTCGTCTCCCCAATGTGAATATACAATAATAAAATCTGCTAATTTTTCAGATTTTATTTTTTGGATAAGACGAGTAATGGGTGTTATATCTCCACTAAAAAGCTCATGATATGCCACAAATGCGATTTGTATACCTTTTATATTTTTTATAACAAAAAGGTTTCCTTCTTCTTCTTTGTTGTATGGAGTTCCGAATGTCGCAATATGAAAGCGTTCTAAAAATTTTTTAGTATCAGCAAATCCTTGTTTTCCAAAATTGAGTGAATGATTGTTTGCAAGGCTTGCAATATTTATTCCATA